>JBKHEM010000014.1:0-30907 GCA_046540815.1 Salinivenus sp. | reverse complement strand
GCCAATATTGGCCGGGAATCGACGAGGGAGCCGTGGGAAGCGACGAGCGAACGTCCCCCCGCGCCCGAACTACGTAGCGGATGGGGCGGTCGTCTCCTTCTCGTCGTAATACCGCCGGACCTTCTGGGCCTTGGCGGGCCCTACGACCTCCGCCAGTGCCTCTTCGTCCGCCTCCTTTACCTTCGGCACGGAGCCGAACGCGCTCAGGAGCGCCTGGGCAGTCTTTTCGCCGATGCCATGAATGTCGAGCAGTTCCGATTGCAGCGTCCGCTTCTTGCGCCGCTTGCGCTGATACGTGACGGCGAAGCGATGGGCTTCGTCTCGCACCTTTTGCAGGAGCTGGAGGGCCGGGCTGTCCTTCGCGATGAAGACGGGATCCGAGTCGCCGGGACGATACACCTCCTCCAGTCGCTTCGCAAGGCCGATGACGGGCACTCGTTCGAACGCGCCCACCTCCTTGAGCACCTCAACGGCACTGGAGAGTTGTCCCTTCCCGCCGTCGATCACTACGAGGTCGGGCCAGGGGCCGTCCTCCTCAATCATGCGGCGGTAGCGGCGGCGCACCACCTCGCGCATGGCCTGGTAATCGTCCGGCGTGCCCTCCTCGGTCGAGCGGATTTTGTAGGTGCGGTAGTCGCTTTTGCGGGGCGTGGCGTCGGTAAACACCACGCAGGAGGCGACCGTCTCCTTGCCGCCGTGGTGCGACACATCGATGCCGTCGATCCGGCGCGGGACTGCTTCCATTCCCAGTTCGTCGCCGAGGGCCTTCACGCTCTGCGGGATGCGGTCGCGCTCCCGCTTCATGCGCTGGGTTTTCCACTCGCCCACCTTCAGCTTGGCATTGGACTGGGCCATGCGAACGAGGCTCGCCTTCTCGCCGCGCTTGGGCATTTTAATCGGCACCTGATGCCCCTTTTCCTGTCGCAGAAGCTCCTCAAGGGCAACGGTGTCCTGTGCGGGGTGGTCGTTTGGGTCGTGGGAGAGGAGGACCTCCTCGGGATAAAAATTGGCGTCGGCGTAATAGGTCTCCACGAACGACAGCATCAACTCCTCGTCCGTGCGGCCCTCGATGCGCTTTAGGTACTTGTGCCGCTCCCCGATCATTTTTCCCTCACGCACCTGAAAAAGAACGCCGCAGGCGATGCCTTCCTCGCGGTCGACGTGCAGGGCAAACACGTCGCGATCCTCGAAGTCCTGACTCACCACCTTCTGCTGCTGTGAGTAGTCCTTGAGGGCCTGAATCTGATCGCGCAGGCGGGCGGCGTCCTCGTAGTTGCGCTGCTCGGCGGCCGCCTGCATCTCGTCCTGGAGCCGGTTGATGAGCGACTGTGTCTGCCCGTTGAGGAGCTTCTTGACCTGCGCGATCGTCTCCATGTAGTCCGCCTCGGACTGCTTGCCGACGCACGGGGCCTGGCAGTTGTCGATGTGGTACTGGAGGCACACGTCGTACGAGCCCTCCGCAATCTTTTCCTCTGTGAGGTCGAGCGAGCAGGTGCGGAGCTGGAAGACCGACCGGATCGCGTCCATCATCGTGTTCATCTTCGAGACGTTCGTGTACGGCCCGAAGTAGTCCGATCCGTCCTGCTTGACGGTGCGCGTCTTGAAGACGCGAGGGAAGCGCTCGTTTTTGATGCAGATGTAGGGATAGGTCTTGTCGTCCCGCAGGTTGACGTTGTAGCGGGGCTGCAGCTCTTTAATCTGGTTGTTCTCCAGGATGAGCGCCTCGACCTCCGTGTCCGTCACGATGATGTCCACATCGACGGCCTTCTTCGTCATCACCCCGATGCGGCCGTCGCGGGGGGCGCTGTCATGGAAGTAGGAGCGGACGCGACTCCGCAGGTTTTTGGCCTTGCCCACGTAAAGCACCGAGCCCTCGTCGTCCAGAAACTTGTAGACGCCCGGCTGCTGGGGCAGGGCGTCGAGCTTCTGCACGAAGGCGGCGGGCTTGGCGTCGAGGCGGTCGCTCATTGGGGGGACGGTTACGGCTCAAGATCGCACATTCCAGGAACGCCTTGGGCGGACGCGTGGTTCGGTCGCAACCCCCGTCCCATCCAGCCGGACACCATTGTGGAGGTTGTGCGTCAGTCTGCTAGATCCGAGCACTCGCCAGGTCCAAAAGCCCACCGTGCCCCCCGACGAGGACGTCATCGAGCGGGCTGTTCCGTTCGATCAGTACGAGGACGCCGTCCTTCACAGCGCTGCGCACACGGCTGGGGCCGATGGCCGCGTCGCCCGAAACGCGAACGCCGTCGCGGAGGCCACGACTCCCGTACACGCACCCCACGGACCTCGCATCAATTCTTCACCGCCGGACGCGCTGCCGATCACCGTCCGCACACCATCGACATTCTGAACGCGACCCGGAATCCGTGCGGTCGTACGGGCGGAGGGACTCCGGCGCAGGGGCGGGAGTGACGACAGCGGAGAATTCGTGGGGCGGTGGTCAAAAGCGATAGGGGCTGGACCGCCGGTCGGAATGAATGGTGGATCGGCCGTTATCCCATGTAGTACAGCTCCGCGCCGGGGCCCAGCGGCAGACCCAGCAGCACCCAGATCAAGAAGACGATCGTGCTCACCACGCCGAACGCAATCGAGTACGGGAGCATGAGAGCGATGATGCTCCCGATGCCCACGTCGTCATCGTAGCGCTGCGCGAAGATGATAACGAGCGGGAAGTAGGGCAGGAGGGGCGTGAGGATGTTGGTGAAGGCGTCCCCGATGCGATAGGCGGCCTGCACGGTTTCGGGGGAGTAACCCGGCTCGCCTGCCAACATGAGCATGGGAACGAAGACCGGCGCCATGATGGCCCATTTCGCCGAAGCGCTGCCCACGAACAGGTTGATGAGGCCGGAGACGAGAATGAAGGCGATGAGCAGCGGGATGCCGGTGAAGCCGATGTTCTGCAGCAGGTCGGCGCCGCTGATGGCGATGATGGAGCCGAGGTTCGACCACTCGAACATGGCGATGAAGTGGGCCGCGGCGAAGGCCAGAACGATGTACGCGCCCATGTCGGCCATCGTGTCCGACATCATGTCGGCCACATCGGAGTCGTCCTCAATCTCGCCCACCACGATGCCGTAGGCCAGGCCGGGGAGGAAGAAGAGAAAGACCATCAAGGCCACAATGCTCTCGATGAGCGCCTCGAACTCGGCCAACGGGGCCCCCTCGGGCACGGCCAGCAGCACCACGCCGACAATCGCCGCGAGGGTGATGCCCCCCGCCCACCGCAGGCCGCGCCGCTCGGTCTCGGTCAACGCGCTGTCGTCAACGTCTCCATCGTCGAAGTCCTCAGGGGGATCGTAGTCGCCGAGGTACGGTTCGATAATCGAATCGGTGATGTAGCTGCCCACGACGATGAAGACGGGCGTGAGCGCAATCATGAGGTACCAGTTCGCCGTCACCGGCACGTTGTAGTCCTCGTCGATGAGCTGGGCGGCCGGCTCGGTGAAGCTGGCAAGCAGGGGGTCGAGCGAGGTCAGCAGCAGATTGGCGCTGAAGCCGGCCGACACCCCGGCGAAGGCGGCCGCCAGGCCCGCCAGCGGATGTCGGCCCACGCCGTAGAACAGCACGGCCCCGAGGGGGATCACGACGACGTAGCCCGCGTCGACCGCCAGGCTCGACATGACGCCGGCAAAGACGAGCGCGGCAGTGAGCAGTACGTCCGGCACGCTGGTGACGAACGACTTCAGCGCGGCACTAATGAGGCCCGTTTTGTCTGCCACCCCGATGCCGAGCATCACCACCAGCACGAGTCCCAGCGGCGGGAAGTCGGCAAACGTTTCCGCCATGTCGGTAAAGAGCCGCCGGACGTTCTCGTCGGAAAAGAGGTTGTCGGCGGTGATGGTCTCCTCGGTGCCGGGATGCACCACGCTCACGCCCGCGGTGTGTGCGATCCAGGACGCCACCATCACGATGGCGATGAAGATGAAGAAGAGCGTGACCGGGTCGGGGAGCGCGTTGCCGGTTCGTTCAATGCGATCGAGCCATCGGTCGGACCAGGTCTCGGGAGCGTCTACGGAAGCGTCGGTCGACATGAGACGGGAAAACGATGCACCAGAGCACGAGACTGCCGTGCTGATACTACGAAAAGCGAACCGGGGACGCAATCGCTCCCGTAAAACCGAGAGACCTGCGGAAAAACGGAGGGAAGGGCCGATCTACGAGGCCTCGTCGAGGGGAGCGTCGGACATGGCGGCCTCTCCCCAAACTTCTTCCAGGCGCGCATCGCGGCGACAGCCCTCCCGGTAGCGGTTGTATCGTCCGGGATTTTTCTGGTAGAAGTTCTGGTGGTACTCCTCCGCGGCGTAGAAGGCATCGAGTGGTTCGATCGGCACGACAATCTCACGCTCAAACTGAGCCGCGACCGTTTCTTTAGACTGCTGAGCAAGACGGCGCTGCCGGTCGTCGTGAACGAAAATCACCGGACGGTAGGAGGAGCCACGGTCGCAGAACTGTCCGCCGTCGTCGAAAGGATCGACGTTATGCCAGTAGATGCGCAGCAGCCGTTCGTAGTCAACCTTCGTGGAATCGTAGATTACCTGAACAACTTCGGCGTGGCCGGTTCCTCCGGAGGTGACTTGATCGTATGTAGGGTTCTCGACATCACCGCCAGCGAACCCGGAGGTGGTTGAGGCCACGCCCTCGATTTTGTCGTAGGGGGGTTCCATGCACCAGAAGCAGCCCCCCGCAAACGTGGCGGTATCCGCGACGGCCGCGGGCAACGTGGTATCCGCGGCGGCCGGGGCGGTGGTGTCGGCGTCCGAGGACGTACACCCGGTGCCGAATAGAACGACAACCAGCACAAGGCTGGAGAGCAGAGACGCGTAAAGGCGCGAAGACGTACGCATACGATAGACTGGAGGAAAGAAGAGAAGCAATCGTCCGGGAAGCAGAACTCGAGACTCAACCTCTCCAACTTGGCTGTATTTCCCTGAGTTGCATATCTGAGGAATCTGTTACACGTGCGGTGAAGGATAGGCTGTAGTGCACGGCGTGTGCTGCGGCCCCTGCCCGGAGCCACGGTCCTTCAGGGAGACCGGCGGGGACTACAACGCGCCGCGCTCTAGTTCGAACTGGAGGGTGTCCTTCTGTACGGCAGATACCCGAAAGTAGGTGGGTGCCGCCTCTGGACCATCGTCGTACTGAACAGTGTGAAGGAGCAGCGCGTCGTCGAGTCCCTGGCTGACTTTGTGTAGGGCGTCGTCGATGTAGACGGGGATCAGGATCTCGTCGAGGGCCGAGCGGAGCCGGTCGACGGCGTCGGCGTGGGCGGGAGGCGAATCGGGGGGACGGCGGTCCTCTACGTCCAGGGTGCGGTCCTGCACGTAGACGGCGCAGAGCGGCGATCCGCGGCCCGTATCCGGATTCACGACGGCGAGCGTGTGGATGGTGTCGGCGCTCGGGTCCACAGGGGCGCCGGACAGCGAGTACGTGTCGGACGCCCCGATGATGTGCACCTCGGGTGGTGCCTCGGAGATCTCAATGTACGGGGCCTCGTTGGGGGACGAGTCGACCTCGACCCAGTCGTCGGCGTGGGGACGAATGTAGGGCATGGGTGGGGTTATCGGGAGCCGTAGGTGTGTTCGGAGCGCTCCTCGACGCGGTCGGTGGCCGGGGGCGGCGTGGGGGAGAGGCCGCTGATTTCGTCGTACAGGGCGTCGGTCATGTCGATGTCAAGGGCGCCGAGGGAGCCCTCAATCTGCTCTACGGTCCGCCCGCCGATGATGGGGGCGGTGATTGCCGGGTGGTGGGCCACCCAGGCGACGGCCAGGGCGACTGGGTCGTACCCGTGGCGCTCGGCGAACTGAGTAAACCGTTCGGCCACCTCGTAGTGCGTGTCGGCCCCGTACCGGGTCTGGTACATCTCATTCTCAACCAGGCGCCCTGAATCGGGACGCTGATCCACGCCATACTTTCCGGTGAGGAGGCCTCCGCCCAGGGGGCTGTAGGAGAGGACGCCGAGCCCTTCGCTCTGGGCCATGGGGAGGAGTTCGACCTCGGCCTGTCGCTTGGTGAGGTTGTACATTGGCTGAATCACGTGGAAGGGGGTCCACCCTTGGGCGCGCTGGCGCCCCAGGGCCTTCATGACCTGCCACGCCGCATAGTTGGAGGCGCCGAGGTAGAGCACCTTGCCCTGCCGCACGAGCGTGTCGAGGGCACGCAGGGTCTCGTCGAGTGCCGTCTGCTCGTCAAAGCGGTGGACGAAGAAGACATCGATGCGGTCGGTGCCGAGGCGGCGGAGGCTGTTTTCCACAGCCCGGACCAGGTGGTACCGATGGGCCCCCCGGGCGTTTGGGTCGTCGCTCGTCGGAAAGTAGGCTTTGGTGGTGAGCACGACCTCGTCGCGGCAGTCGGCGATCAGGTCGCCCAAAATCTCCTCCGAGCGTCCGTCGGCGTACACGTTGGCGCAGTCGAACGTGTTGATGCCGGCCTCACGGCACCGGCGGACGATGGCAGCAGCGGTGTCGCGATCCGTCGCATCGCCGAAGGTCATGGTCCCGAGGGAGAGGGGCGACACCTTCACGCCGGTGGTTCCAAGGTAACGGAGGTTAAGACGGGACATGGGCGTTGGGGGAGGGAGCGGTGAGGGAAAGCGGATGGAGTGTGGGTTATGCCGCAGAAAAGTGCTGCTGGAGGAGGGGCACCAGCACGTCTAGAGAAACCGCAGGCAGGGCGTGGCGGGAGCCGGGGATCACGGCAAAGCGGGCATTCGGGAGGACCTGCGACAGGGTGTGTGTGTCGGGGAGGGGAAAAAGCGGGTCGTCGTCAAGGGCGGCGACGAGGGTGGGCGTCGTGAGCTCAGAAAGCGTCTTGAGGACCCCTTCGGAGGCGTCGGGCAACGTCGCAACGAAGGCTCGAAGAGCGGTCAACAGGCGCTTCGGGGCCTCGTGGCGGGTTGTTAAAGCACGCGCCTGGGTGGGGGCGCGTTCTTGGAAAGTCTCCAGGTCAAGGCGCGCCTGCAGGGTTTCCGCCAGGGCGTCCGTCCAGTCGATCCGCGGGCTCAGGAGGGCGAGTCGTTCGACCCGCTCGGGGTGCACCTGCGCGAGGCGAAGGCCGACCGACGCCCCCATCGAAAAGCCAAAGACGGAGGCAGAAGCCACCTCGGTCGCGTCCAGCGCCGCCTGGGCGTCGGCTACGAAGCGATCCATGGCAAGCGTTGCGTCGGGCGGGAGGGAGGAGGCGCCGTGCCCGCTCAGGTCGACCGCCACGACGTGGAACTGGGGCTCTAAGCGTCGCATGAGCGGGGCCAGGTCGTGGCGCACGGTCCCGGCGGCCCCGTGCAGACACAGCACGGTGGGGCGGTCCCGGCGTCCACGTTCATACACGGCGAGTGAACCGTCTCGGTGCGGTACCGCGGTCGGTGCCCAGTCGGCGGTGCGAGGCGTATCACAGAACTCGACCAGTACGCCGTGGGTGGCCTTCGGATGCACAAAGCAGATTCGCTTATCGTCAGCCCCCGCCTGGGGCGCGTCGCTCAAGAGCGGAAATCCGGCGTCGCGGAGCCGTTCCATGGTGGATTCCACGTCGTCCACCTCAACGGCAATATGGTGGATGCCCTCCCCGTGGGTATCGAGAAAGCGAGCCACTGGGGAGTCGGCGCTCGTGGACTCCAGCAACTCCAGTTTGGCGGTGCCGGCGTCGATGAAGTGTGTACGCACGCCCTGGTCGGCGACCGTTTCAGTCTTGTACGGGCGCGTGCCCAGCAGCTCGGCAAACCGGCTCCGCACTGTTTCCACGTCGTCAACCGCAATGCCAATGTGTTCGAGGGATGCCATGAGGGGCAAGATTGTAAGAACAGGGAGGAGTGAACTTGGGTGCCGTCCTGCGTGTAGAGAATGTTGCCATGTCGACAAACGAGTCCACATCACGCCACGCCGCCCACCGGGCCCGAAAACGGGCCATGACGGCCAGCCTGCTCGTGTCGTTTCTGATGCTGGTCGGAAAGGTGGCCGCGGCGTATCTGACCGGCAGCACGGCCATTTTGTCCGATGCCGCCGAGTCGGTAATCCACCTCTTTGCGACTGGTTTTGCGGGCTTTAGCCTGTGGTACGCCGCCACGCCCCCGGACCCGGATCATCCCTACGGACACGCGAAGATTTCGTACTTCGCTTCGGCGGTAGAGGGCACGCTCATCCTAATCGCAGCCGTGATCATCGGGTGGACCGCGGTGCGCGACCTGGTAACGGGCGTCACCCTCCAGCAGATCGACGTGGGGCTCTACCTGCTCGGGGGCCTCACGGTCATAAACCTGGCGCTGGGGCAGTACCTGGTCCGCGTGGGGCGGCGCACCAACAGCCTTGTGCTCGTGTCGAACGGACAGCACGTGATGACGGACATGTGGACCAGTTTCGGCGTCATAGCCGGAGTGGGGCTCGTGGGCCTCACTGGGGTCACGTGGCTGGATCCTGTGGTGGCCCTGCTGGTGGCGGCCAATATCCTGTGGACGGCCAAAAGCCTCCTCCGACGCTCCATTCACGGACTGCTGGACGAGGCTGACTGGGATGCGACGCAGGTCCTGCTCGACACCCTCGACGCTGCGAAAGAGGAAGGGATTATCGCCGAATTCCATCAGGTTCGCCACCGCCGCGCCGGCGACCAGGTGTGGGTGGAGTACCACCTCATGTTCCCGGGCGACATGTCCATCCGCGAGGCCCATGCCCGCTCCCACCAGGTCGAAGACCGGATCGACGCGCTCTTCCCGGACGATACCGTGCACGTCACGGCCCACCTGGAGCCGCGACAGCATGAAGCGGCCCATCCCGAGGGGCACCGGGAGCCGGCAGATCCGCTTCGGCACGTGTTTTCCGGATAAGTGTGGAGGAAGAGACAGGAGGGATGTGTGGAGGCGAACGCGTCCCGGCGTCCACGCATCCCCCGTCTACATCTCCCGTCCTCCAGGTAGACTATCCGATCTCGCCCGCTTCGCGCAGGCGCTCCAGGTCGTCGAGGTTGCTTTGGACGTGCTCGGCCGAGGCGTCGAGTTGTTCTTTTTCCTCGTCCGTCAGGTCCACCTCAATGATCTCCTCGACGCCGTCGGCCCCCAACTTCACAGGCACGCCGATAAAGAGGTCTTGGAGGCCGTATTCGCCGTCGCAGTAGGCCGCGGCGGGCAGGATGCGCTTGTTGTCCTTGACGATGGCTTCGGTCATTTCGGCCGCCGCGGCGCCGGGCGCGTACCAGGCGGAGGTGCCCATCAGGTCGACAATTTCGCCGCCGCCGCCCTTCGTGCGCTCCACGATGTCGGTAATCGTGTCGTCGTCGAGCCACTGCGGAAGCGGAATGCCGCCGATGGTGGTGTAGCGGGGGAGGGGCACCATCGTGTCGCCGTGGCCGCCCATCAGGAGCGCCTGGATGTCGCGAACCGACACGTCGAGCTCGTCGGCGATGAAGGCGCGGTAGCGCGCCGTGTCGAGGACGCCGGCCATCCCCATCACGCGGTTGGAGGGGAAGCCGCTGGCCTCGTAGGCCACGTACGTCATCACGTCGAGCGGGTTGGCCACGACGATGATCGTGCTGTCGGGGCTGCCCTCAACGAACTGCTCCGTCACGCCGCCCACGATCTCCGTGTTTTTGGCCAGCAGGTCGTCGCGGCTCATGCCGGGGCTGCGCGGCAAACCGGCCGTGATGATGCACACGTCAGAGTCGGCCGTGGCCTCGTAGTCGTTGGTGCCGGTGACGCGGGTGTCGAAGCCGTGGATGGGGCTGGACTCCGCCATGTCAAGGCCCTTGCCTTGCGGCAGGCCCTCCTTGATGTCGACCAGGACAACCTCGTCGACCATGTCTTTTTGAGCAACGCAGTCGCCGACCGTGGCGCCGACGTTTCCCGTACCGATAACTGTCACTTTCATGGGAGAGGGGAAGTTGGTGAGCAAGAAGTGAGCGGTAGATTGTTTTTAATCAAGAGGGCCCTGGACCTGTTTGCCAGCAATTTTGTGCGAAAAGACCAGCCCCATGAGGGAGCGGCGGTGGCTCCTTCATTTTTTTGAATGTTCTAGCTCTCGTCCACACGCTCCGACTTGTCGACAACTCCATGACTCGATCACCCTGGATTGCCGCTCTCGTATTGCTCCTCATCGCGGGATGTGGAACGAGTCGGCCCGCCGCCGAGGCACCGTCGCTTCAGGAACGGGCCGATAGTCTCGCCCGCGTGGCCGACAGCCTTGAGACGGTGGCCGACGAACAGGCGGAGGCGGCACAGCTCCGCAATCCCCTCCTGTACGCCACCCTCTGGACGCAGACCGCCGTAGAGTACGATGGCGTCACCCGCGGGGCCTATCGTCTCGCGGAACTGATGATGGACCGGGCGCTGGCGGACTCCAGCTGGTCGGCCGATCTGGAACAGGCAGACCGCAGCCCGGACGCGTATCGCGACAAACCGCCCGCCGTGGTGCTGGACGTGGACGAGACGGTGCTCGACAACAGCGCCTACCAGGCGCGGCTCATCCAGGACAACGAGACCTTCGACTCGGAAAGCTGGCTGGCGTGGTGTCGGGAGGAACAGGCGGACGCCGTGCCGGGGGCTCGGGCGTTCACGCAGCGCGCCGATTCGCTGGGCGTGCAGGTCATCTACCTCACCAATCGGGACGCCGCGGTCGAGGAGGCCACGCGAGAAAACTTGAAGGACCTGGGCTTTCCGGTACACGACGACCCGGACGCCGTGCTTACGCAAGGCGAGCGGCCCAACTGGGAAGCCAAGGATCCCCGGCGCGCCTGGGTGGCGGACCGCTATCGCGTGCTGCTCCTCATTGGAGACAACCTCGGCGACTTTACGGAGCCGGCCGATACGTCGCTTTCCGCGCGCCAGCAAGTTGCCGACGAGCACCGGTCCTTCTGGGGCTCGCGCTGGATTGCGCTCCCCAACCCGCAGTACGGGTCGTGGGACGGGGCGCTGTTTGACTACGACTACAGCCTGTCGCCCCGCGAACAACTCCGCGAGAAACGCACCCACCTGGAGTCGAAACGAGGGCGTGAATAACCAAGCCGCTCCGCCCCCTGCCGTGGAATTTTCGGCCGGGCATTCGTACCGTGGGTACCAGCGCATTCTCCTCTCGCAGTCGCCTGTCGCCGATGCACGTCTCGGAGGCCACGTTTGTCGTGACCGATACGGAGACGACCGGGACGACGCCCAAGAAGCACCGCGTACTGGAGATTGGGGCGGTGAAGGTGCGGGGGGGAGAGGTGGTGGACCGGTACCAGCAGCTTGTGAATCCGCAGCGCTCCGTCCCGGGGCGCATCACGAAACTCACGGGCATCACTACCGGGATGGTGTTCGAAGCCCCGACGATGGAGAAGGTGCTGCCGGACTACCACTCGTTCTTGGACGACGGGATTTTTGTGGCCCACAATCTCTCCTTCGACCTCGGCTTTCTGAACGCGGAGGGGGCGCGCACAAACCAGGGGGCGATTGAGAACAAAACGCTTTGCACCCTGCGCCTGGCCCGCCGCCTGCTGCCGGGCCTCGACTCGAAGGGATTGAGTCGCCTGACGCAGTTCTACGACATCAACGTGAGCGGACGGCACCGCGCGCTGGGCGACGCGGAAGCGACGAGCGTGGTCCTGCGCAAACTCCTTCGTCAGCTTGCATTTGAGCACGAGATCGACACCGTTGAGGACCTGCTGGCCTTTCAGCACCGGCGATACCAGCAGGTCCGCACGACCCCCGCCCACATCCGAACGATCCGGGAGGAGACGCTGCCGGAGGTGCCGGAGGCGCCTGGGGTCTACGAGATGAAAGACAAGAGCGGTGCCTCCCTCTACATTGGCAAGGCCAAATGCCTCCCCGACCGCCTCCAAAGCCACTTCACGGCGGTGGAGTCCAAGAGTGCACGAAAGCGGAAGATGCTTCAGAAGGTGCGATCGGTCGACTGGACGACCACTGGCACCGAACTGGAAGCGATCCTGCTGGAGTCGCGCCGCATCAAGGCCCAGAAGCCCCGATACAATCGTGCGCAGCGCCGCTACTACAGCCGCCCCTTCATCCGGCTCGACACGAGCCACACCTATCCTACCATTTCGTGGAGTCGCTCGCTGGAGGCCGATGGGGCCGAGTACTACGGCCCGGTGCGCAATACGGACCAGGCCGAGATGGTGGTGGAACTCGTCAGCCGGTTCTTCCGCCTTCGGGAGTGCGACGACGAGCGCCTGCACCTGGGCCAGCGCTGCCTCTATGCCGACATGGATCGCTGCACAGCCCCTTGCGAAACCGACGACTCCGACGTTTATGCAGAGGCGGTGGACCGGGTCCGGGCCTTTTTGACGGGACAAGATCCGACCGTCCTCCAGGCGCTCCGCGATCGGATGCAACAGGCCTCCGAGCAGCGAGAGTACGAGCGAGCGGCCGAACTCCGAGATACGATCGAGCAGCTAGAGCCCATTCTGGAGAAGCAGCGCCTGGCGGCGGCCCCCATCCGGCACCATCACGCGGCCCTCGTCCATACGGAGAACGATCGTTCGGGGGAGGCGGACGTGCTCTTCGTCCGGTTTGGGCGGTTTGACGAAGCCGTATCCTGTCGTCTGCCCCCGACGACTGACGAGCGCAGGCACCTGCGGGCCCGGTGCCGCGACGTGTTTGACGCGCAACGGGAAGGACCGGAGGCCCTCTCCAAGCGCGACGCCACCGAAATTCGCCTTCTTGCGCACTGGACCTATGCCCATCGCGACGAACTCACCGCCGTCCGGTGGACCCCGGCGCAGTCCCCCGACGCCGTCGCGGACCGGATCCTGTCGGTGCTATCTCCAAAATCGGACCCGGCGCCCGCCGCAACCTCCTGACGCGTTCCGCCGACGCTGAACTCTAGGATGGGGACGGCGGTTCACCCGTCCCCAGTGGGGGACGCCGCAGGACGGGAGCGCGTCCCTGCGCTTCTCTGTGCCTTGCAGCTAGCTCCATGACCGAGCCAACGCCACCGATGATCGAGCGGGCCGCGTGCATTCGCGTTCCGGAAACGTCCTACCGCACCCAGGAGACGGCGGCCCCGGTGCGGGTCTGCGTCATTGATCTGGGGACCAACTCGTTCCACGCCGTGATTGTGGACGCCCACCCCAACGGCAGCTTCCAGGTCGTGGATCGGATGAAAGAAATGGTCCGACTTGGGCAGCACGGCCTTTCGGCCCAGACCCTTCCCGACGAGGCGATGGCGCGGGGCCTGCGGGCACTTAAGCGCATTCACTTGCTGGCGCGAGGATGGGATACGCGAGAATTCGTGGCCTTCGCCACCAGTGCGATCCGCGAGGCCACCAACGGGGGCGAATTCATCCAGCGGGTCCGCCGCGAGATTGGGCTTCGAATTCGGCCCATTAGTGGAGAACAGGAGGCCAACCTCATCCGCCAGGGGGTGCAGCGCGCCGTGGAAATCACCGAGCCGACCCTGCTGGTTGACATCGGCGGCGGCTCCGTGGAGTGCATCGTTGTGGTCCGTGGCGAGAGCGTGTTCGCTACGAGCCTGAAGCTCGGGGCCGCCCGCATGACGGAGCAGTTTGTCACCTCCGACCCCCTGTCGGAAGACGACGTGGCCGCGCTGCGCAGGCATTTCGAAGACGCCCTGGTCCCGGTCGTGGAGGCGAGTCGAGAGTACGGTGTGACGTCGATCATCGGCTCGTCCGGGACGCTTAAAAGCCTGGCCCGGGTCACCTTAGAGCAGGTAAGCACCGGCCCGCAGACAGTCTTTCAACACGCCTTTTCGGCGGAGGCCGTACATCCGGCCCTGGACTGGGTGGTTGGGTCGGAGGCGGCCGAGCGCGTGGCGCACCCCGCCATCGACCCCAAACGGGTGGACCAGATTGGGGCCGGGGCCGTCTTGCTTCGAACCCTGCTTGACGCCCTCCCGTCCGTGGACAGCTTTCGCGTGTCTCCCAACGCGTTGCGGGAGGGCATGGTGGTCCACTTCATCAAAACGAATTACAGCCGGATTCAGCAGATCGCCCCCTTCCGCAATCCCCGCCGCCGAAGCGTCCACGAAATTGCCTACCGGCTCCAATGGGAAGAACGCCACGCCCAGCACGTCGCCGCAACGGCCACCTTCCTGTTCGATGTGTGCCGACCGCTGTACGACGGCCCGGCTGCCGACGCGGAGCTCCTGGAGTACGCGGCGTTGCTGCACGACGTGGGGTACCTCATCAGCCACGCAAACCACAACAAGCACTCCCGATACCTGATTCGCAACGCGGACCTGCAGGGCTTTCGGGGGCACGAAATCCGGATGGTCTCTCTGATCGCCCGCTACCACCGCGGGGCGGGCCCCGACCCCAACCACAAGCACTTCCGGCGGCTCTCGTCCGGCCAGCAGGCGCGGGTGCGACAGATGGCCGCGTTCCTCCGAGTGGCCGAGGGCCTGGATCGGAGCCACTTCCAGAATGTCACCGCCCTCCGGGCCCGCCTGACCGACGAGACCCTCCATCTTCAGGTCACAACCAAAGCCGATCCGCAGCTGGAGCTCTGGTCCGGGACGGAGGAGGGAACCTTGTTCGAGACCGTCTTTGACCGCAGCCTCCAGTTGGAGGCCATGGCTGTGGAGGCTTCTGTCGATGAGGAGCCGGAGCCGGCCCTGACCCATGCGACGCCCTCCTGATTCCGCTGGGGGGTGTGCGAGCAGGGGCGGTGCGGGGAGTTCATCGGTGATTAACCGCGCCGAATCTTGCCCCTACGAGCATGGCGCGTTACTTTGCGCTCACGCTTCGACTGTAGTCCGCGCATCGTGCGCCGAGGGAAATTGGCACACACGCTCCGCCGCTGGGGCGTGTTCGCAATCGGGGACTCGGAGTGAGTTCGCATTGGATGCATCCAGGACGCACGGCTCATGGCAGGTCCGTTCATGTTTTTTCTGCTGGCGACCCTCGCGGTGGCCGCCTCCATTGGCATGCTCATCGCCCGGAGCCCGGTCTCCAGCGCGCTCTGGCTGGTGCTCACCATGTTTTGCATTGCGGGCCTGTACCTGACCCTCAATGCGTCGTTCATCGGCGTGGTGCAGATTCTGGTCTATGCGGGGGCCATCATGGTGCTGTTTTTGTTTGTCATTATGCTACTCAACCTCTCCGCCTTGCCGCAGGTGGAGGATATCAATTGGACCGGCGTGGCCGCTTTTGTGCTGGGCATCGGCATTTTGAGCCAGTTGTTGTACGTGGTGGCGCTGGAGTTTGACATGGGCGTGGAGCCCGTGGCGGCGGAAACGGCGGCCGAGCTTGGATCCGCCGAGAGCCTCGGCACCATCCTTTACACCCGCTACGCCCTGCACCTGGAGGTGGCCGCCATTCTGTTGCTGGCTGCGACGGTGGGGGCGGTCATGCTCGCCCAGCGCCGCTTCGAATAGCGCCCCTGGCCGCAGGCAGGTCCTTGTCGTACTGATCACCCAGCTAGATCGTCATGGAGGTTGCCCTGAACTGGTATCTGTCGCTGAGCGCGGTGCTATTCACCATCGGCACCCTCGGCGTCCTCTTTCGCCGCAACGCAATCGTGGTGCTGATGTCGGTTGAGCTCATGCTCAACGCTGTAAACCTGACGCTGGTCGCCCTGAGTCAGTCGATGGGGGATGCCGGTGGGCAGATGCTGGTGTTTTTTGCTATCGCGGTGGCGGCGGCCGAGGCCGCCGTCGGACTGGCCATCGTAATCGCAATTTTCCGCAGCAAGGTGACCGTCGATATTACTGAAATCGACCTGTTCAAGGGCTGACTCCGGCCTGCAGCTCCGCCTGTTTCTTGTGAATGGACCTTCGCCCCGCCGATGAATCCCGACGCTCTTGTTCGTCTCATCCTGCTGCTGCCCCTGGCTGGGGCCGTCCTGAATGGCGTGGGGCCGCTCTTCCGGCCGCAGCTCCGCACCCGGGAGACGCTCATCGGCAGTCTGGGGACGGCGGTGGTGGCCCTCCCGTTTTTGTTCACGCTCTACCTCTTCGTCACCTTCGGCGGGGACCCCATCGTCGTCGACTTCTTCTCGTGGATGGCGGCGGGGGACCTGGACCTGAGCTTTGCCTATCGGATCGATGAGCTCTCGCTCATCATGACGTTGGTTGTGACGGGCGTCGGCGGCATCATTCACCTGTACTCCATCGGGTACATGCACGGGGACGAGGGCTACTGGCGGTTTTTTGCCTACCTCAACCTCTTCATCTTCGCGATGCTGAATCTGGTGCTGGCGAACAACCTGCCGGTGCTGTTCCTGGGATGGGAGGGCGTGGGGCTCTGCTCGTACCTGTTGATCGGCTTCTGGTACACCGACCTCAGCAACAGCACGGCGGCAAACAAGGCCTTCATCGTCAACCGCATTGGCGACTTTGCGTTTCTGCTGGGGATGTTTCTGGTCTTCCAGGAACTGGGGTCCCTGAGCTTCGACGTGGTCCTGGATGAGGGCCCGTCGCTCCCGACAGAGACGCTCAACTGGATCGTCTTTCTCTTCTTTATCGGCGCGACGGGCAAGAGCGCACAGATTCCGCTGTTTGTGTGGCTGCCGGATGCGATGGCGGGGCCGACCCCGGTCTCGGCCCTCATCCACGCCGCCACGATGGTGACGAGCGGCTTGTACCTCCTGGCGCGCCTCTCGGGCCTCGTGCTGAACGCCCCCATCGTAATGGCGATCATTGCCATTACTGGAGCCGTCACGGCGCTCATGGCCGCGACAATCGCGATTGCACAGAACGACATCAAGCGCGTCCTGGCGTATTCCACAGTCTCGCAGCTGGGGTACATGTTTATGGCGGCGGGCGTGGGGGCCTTCTTTGTGGCGATCTTTCACGTGGTGACCCACGCCTTCTTCAAGGCCTGCCTCTTTCTGGGCTCCGGCAGCGTGATTCACGGCATGGAGGAGGTGGAGCACGAGCTGCACGACGCCGGGCACGACACGAGCGATTTTGATCCCCAGGACATGCGGACGATGGGGGGGCTGAAAGAGTACATGCCCGCCACGAGCACAACGTACCTGCTGGCCACGCTCGCCATCTCGGGCATTCCGCTGACCGCCGGCTTCTTCTCGAAGGATGAGATTCTGTTCAAGGCCTTTGAGTACGGCTTTGCCGGCGGACACACGTACGCCTGGGCGGTCTGGATTGTGGGGGTGATTACGGCGGCCCTGACGGCCTTTTACATGATGCGGTCCTACGTGCTCACCTTCGAGGGGGCGCCGCGCTGGACGGATCCGGACGCCCACACGCCGCACGAGTCGCCGACAAGCATGACGGTCCCGCTGTGGACGCTCGGCATCCTTTCGCTGGTTGGGGGCTTCATCGGGCTGCCGGCGGTGATCCAGGGAGGGGATTGGAACTGGATTCACCACTATTTGGGGGCAAAATACGGCGGACCGGTCGCTGAGGCCTCCGTCTCAGGACACATGTCCCTGGCCCTGGAGTGGGGCTTGATCGGCCTCAGTTCTGTGATTGCCATTGGTGTGGTGGTTTACGCCTGGAATGCGTACACGAGGGAGGGGCTGGCGTACGACGATGCGGTGGCGCAACGCTTCGGGGGGCTGTACCGGAGCTGGGGCCATGCCTACCACTGGGACGACTTCTATGAGAACGTGGTCGTGGAAACGGTCATTGACGGCATCGGGCGGAAGGCGTTTGCGGCCTTTGACGTGAACGTGGTGGACGGAGCCGTAAATGGCATTGCTCGCCTGGCCCAGGGGGCAGGCGAGGGACTGCGGCGCACGCAGACCGGCATCGTGCAGAATTATGCTCTCGCGCTGGTGCTGGGCGTTGTGCTGGTAATTGGAATTATGCTCATGGGCGCGTAGGCGCTTCCAACGACCTGACGGTTTCTTTTTCGGTGTAGCTGCTGGCTTTACATGGACATTCCGTTTCTCACGTCACTGGTCATTTTCCTCCCGGCCCTCGGCGCCCTCGTCACGCTGGCGCTCCGGGACGTGTCGTCGATCCGGTGGGCCGCACTGGGCACGACGACGGTCACGTTTTTGGTGTCGATCGGGCTGTTCGTGGGCTACGACCCGTCCGTGAGTACGGCGCAGGCGCCCCAGCTCGTGGACATGTCCCGGGCCTGGTTCCCAGACGCGCTCGACATCAAGTACTTCGTCGGAATCGATGGGCTCAGCCTGCTCCTGGTGATGCTCACCACCCTGCTGGGCCCCATCGTGGTCCTGTCGTCCTGGACCTACATCGAGAAGAAGCAGAAGGGGTACTACGCGCTTCTGCTTTTGCTGCAGACCGGCATCACCGGAGTCTTCGCGTCGTTCGACCTCTTCCTGTTCTACATTTTCTTCGAGCTGACGCTCATTCCGATGTACTTCATCATCGGGATCTGGGGCGGGAAAGAGCGCATCTATGCGGCGGTGAAGTTCGTGATTTATACGCTCGTCGGCTCGCTGCTCATGTTGGTGGCCATCCTCTTCCTGGGCTACGAGGCGGGAGGCGCCGTGAACAATGGCGTCTTTACGACCGACTGGTACAAGCTGCTGGAGTACAACGTCCCGCTGGCGACGCAGGGCTGGCTCTTTGCTCTGTTTGCGTTCTCTTTTGCGATCAAGGTGCCGCTCTTTCCGCTCCACACGTGGCTGCCCGACGCGCACGTGCAGGCGCCCACCGGCGGGTCGGTAATTCTGGCGGGTGTGTTGCTGAAGATGGGAACCTACGGACTGCTCCGCTTCTGCCTGCCGCTGTTTCCGAATGCCGCGCAGGACGGGGCGCTCCTCATCGGGATCCTCGCGGTGATCGGCATCATCTACGGGGCGCTGATTGCCCGGGTGCAAGAGGACGCCAAGAGCCTCGTGGCCTACTCCTCGGTGAGCCACCTCGGCTTCGTGGTGCTCGGCCTGTTCGCCTTCACGGCCGAGGCAATGCAGGGCGCGGTCATTCAGATGATCAACCACGGCCTGTCGACCGGCGCGCTCTTTCTGCTTGTGGGCATGCTGTACGAGCGACGTCACACTCGTTTGATGGACGACTACGGCGGTCTCGCCTCGTCCGTCCCCGTTCTCACAACGCTCATGGTGATTAGCGTCCTGGCCTCCGCTGGCCTTCCGGGCCTCAACGGGTTTGTGGGCGAATTCCTGATCCTGCTGGGGGCGTTCAAGAGCACGGTGCTCGACAGCGTCCTGCTCGTAGCATTCGCCACGAGCGGGGTGATCCTGGCGGCGATGTACCTGCTCTTCATGTTGTATCGCACCTTCTTTGGGGAGCTCACCGTTGAGGCCAACGCCCAGATGGCCGACGTCAATGGGCGCGAGTTTCTGCTCATGGTCCCCCTCATCGTACTCATGTTCGTGCTGGGCTTTTATCCGGCGCCGTTCCTGCGCCAGTCGGCACCGACGACCGAGTTTCTGCTGGACCGCATCGAGGAGAAACGCACGGCCGCCCTCGAAAACGCGAAGCCCCGGCAGGCCGAAGGGCGCGTGCCGGTGGCGCCGCCGGAGGGCGCTGAGGAGGTCTCCGTGGATACCGCGCCGCTGCCCGCCCAGCCCTGAGCATCTTCTCCTTTTTTCGCACTGCCAATCCCCTCGACCCTCATGCCTGCACGCGAGCCCCTTTCCGACACCGACATTCGAGCCGCCCTGGACGACCTGGACGGTTGGACGTACGAGGACAACAAGTTGAAGGCCACGTACGAGTTTTCCGACTTCCGGGCCGCCATCAGCTTCATCGTGCGAATGTCCTTCTACGCAGAGGAAATGAATCATCACCCGGAGCTAGAGAACGTCTACAACACGGTCTCCATCGCCCTGACGACCCACGACGCCGGGGGGCAGGTGACGGAGACCGACGTGGAGTTGGCATCGAAAATCGAGGAATTCGTCTGGGTGTAACCCGGGGGTTTGATTGCGGGTGCTGCTGACAAACACCAACCGTACTGATTATGGAGCTTGCCGACGCGTATGCCGCCATGGCCGGGGACCTGCCCGCCGTCTTTTCGATGATGGTGGTGGCCCTGATGGGGTTGGTCATGTTGGGGGTGGAGTCGTTCCGAAACAATCACCCGTCCATTCCCTGGATGGGGATCGCCGGCCTCGCGGTCGCCGCGGCATGGGAGTTCTCGATGCTGGGCACACCGCAGGCAACGGCGTTCTTCGACACGGTGCGGACCGGTGGGTTTGCCGCCTTTATTAACCTCATCGTTTTGCTCTCGGGGCTGGCGACGATTCTGCTCTCCCGCCCGTACCTGAACAACCTGAAACGGGACTACGGCGAGGTCTATGCCCTCATCATGTACGCCACGGTGGGCATGCTGCTGCTTGGGACGGCCAACGACATGATTAGCATTTTCGTTGGGCTGGAAACGATGTCGGTGTGCCTTTACATCTTGACCGGGTTGGTGCGCGAGGATGAGGGCGCGGTGGAGAGTGCGCTGAAGTATTTTCTGCTTGGGGCCTTTTCCACGGGGTTTTTCCTGTACGGCATTGCGCTGATGTATGGCGCGACGGGAACGATGGTCCTGCCCGAAATGGCGCAGGCCACGCTTGGCACGACCAGTACGCAGCTTATGTTTTGGGGCGGACTCGGGCTGTTTCTCGTGGGCTTTTTCTTTAAGGTGGGTGCGGTGCCCTTCCACATGTGGACGCCCGACGTGTACCAGGGAGCACCCACTCCCCTCACCGGATACATGGCCACGGCCTCAAAGGCGGCGGCATTTGCGTCCCTCATCCTGGTGCTCTACTACGCCGTGCCCAGGGGATCGGCGACGCTGGTTCTGTCCGTCATCGCCGTGATCACGATGGTGGTGGGCAACGCGGTGGCTCTCGTCCAGACCAACGTGAAACGGCTTCTGGCCTACTCGTCCATTGCCCACGCCGGCTATGTGCTGGTTGGTCTTGCGGCGGGCACTCCCGAGGGATATTCAGGCGCCCTCTTCTACCTGCTCGTGTACGCCGTGATGAACATTGGGGCCTTTGGGGTGATGGCCCTCCTGGAGTGGGACGGAAAGCAGGGGCGCGAACAGACTCTGGACTCCCTGGCGGGGATCGGAAATCGGCGGCCCGTGCTGGGCGTGGCGATGGGCATCTTCATGTTTAGCCTGATTGGCTTTCCGCCCCTGGGGGGCTTCATTGGAAAATGGGCGGTCTTTGGCCCGGCCATCAACGCGGGCCTGACGTGGCTGGCAATCGTTGGCGTGCTGATGAGCGCAGTAAGTGCCTACTACTACCTCCGGGTTGTGTACGTCTTCTGGATGCAGGCCGAGGAGGATGTGGAGGCGAGCGCCGGGTTTTCCGCGTCCGCCCTGCCCTGCGCGAGCCCGGGCGCGATGGGAACCGTGGTGGTTTGTGCCCTCGCCTTGATTGTCCTCGGTGTCTACGCTGGCGGGGTGCTGGAAACGACCGCCGCGCTCTTCGACGTCTCCACCATGGCCACCGCCCCGTGAGCGAGGGGAGACGACGCTCTGCCGCCCCGAGATGTCGTTGTGGGCTGTGGCCTGAGCGAAGCGAGGATGCGGGGCCAGGTCCCGTCCGGGGGCGCGGAGGGGCCCCGGAACGGAGTGAACCGGCAATAGACCAGGACTGCACGTCGTAGATGGATGGAAGACCTCATTCGTGATCGGCTGCCCCACGCCCCGCAGTTGGGCCTCTTCCTTGTGCCCAACATCCCGGGCTCCCGACTGGAGCGCGCCCTGGCGGATTATGCGACCGAGGTCGACCGGGAAGAGGTGGTCGCGCTCTACGATGCGACGTTGACGGGGACGGGCGGCGACGGGGCCGTCTTTACGGCCGATCGCCTGGTCTTCCAAAACAATAACTTGCAGGCGACGCAGACGGTGCGCTACACCGATCTCGTAGAGGTTCACGCCCGCAGTCGCTGGTTTGGATTCGGAGGACGCGTCGTCGACCTGACCGTAAACCGGGGACAGGCCACCTTCGAGGTGACGCTCGACTTCTCCGGGGCCCCGGACGCGGCCGAGTATGTGGCGGACGTGCTGGAGGCGGCAATGCTCCGCGACGTTACGCTGGAGGGGGGCGGGACGGAGGGGGAAACCAACGTTGCGGCCGTTCGCCGTGCCCTTGACCGGCTCCGTGCAGACGGCAACCTCAGTCCGGCAGATCACCGGCGGCTCCTTGACGTGCTCGATGATGCCTCCGCGGGCTCGACGGAGGCCGATGCGTGAACGAGGACGCTATGAGAAGCGCAGAGCCCAGTCGACGAGGCGTTTGCTGATCTGGCCGTACGGGGGGAATAGCTGACTGACAGCCCATGCTCCGTAGGAGCGCCGCAGCACGGACCGTTCGTTCGAGAATGCCTCAAAGCCCCGGCGTCCGTGTCCGCGGCCGATGCCGCTCTCGTCCTTGCCCCCAAACGGCAGCTCGGGGTGGTTGTAGTGAAGGAAGCCTTCATTGATGCACGTGCTGCCGGCGGTCGTGCGGGAAAGGACTGCCTCCACGGTGGCGTCCCGCTCGGTAAACAGGTAGAGGGAGAGGGGCGTTGCGCGCTCGTTGACGATGTGGAGCGCCTCGTCCAGTGTCTGAAACGGATGGACGGGGAGGAGAGGGCCAAAGATCTCCTCCTGCATCATGTCGGCGTCCAGGGGGACGTCAGTCAGAACTGTGGGTGCGACGAAGCGGTCCTCGGGATCGTGCGTCCCCCCGGCTGCAACCTGGGCGCCGGCCGCTAGCGCGTCTGTGAGGAGGTCCACGACGGAATTGTAATGCCCGTCGTAGGCCATGCGGGCGTAGTCCTCACTCGCCTGCTGCTGTCGAGGAGAGGCGCCGTAGAAGTCGTGAATCGCGTCGCGGAGGTGGCCGATGAGGGCGTCGTGCTCGCTCTGTTCGACGAGGAGATAGTCGGGGGCAATGCAGGTTTGTCCTGCGTTCACAAATTTGGACCAGGCGATGCGGCGGGCGGCCTGCCGCAGGTCCGCCGAGCGGTCCACGATGGCGGGGGACTTCCCGCCCAGTTCCAGGGTGATCGACGTGAGGTGCTCCGCCGCGGCTCGCATCACGTGTCGCCCGATGGCGGGGCTGCCCGTAAAATAGATGTGGTCGAACGGCTGTTGCGTGAGGGCCTTCGCCACGTCGGGCCCGCCGGGGACCACGGTCACTTCCCGCTCGTCGTAAAGATCGTCGATCAGCTCGTGTAGGAGAACGGTGGTCCGTGGGGCGTACTCGGAAGGCTTGAGGACAGCACAGTTTCCCGCCGCGAGGGCGCTTACGAGGGGACCGAGGGTCAGGTTGAGCGGATAGTTCCACGGGGCCAGGATGAGGACCACACCTTTCGGTTCGTAGCGCACCTCGGATTGGGTGCCGGCATACAGAAACGGCGTGCCCACCCGCGTGGGGGCCATCCACTCATCCAGGTGGTCGATCGCATACTGGATCTCGTCAATCGTCGTCTTGATTTCCGTAAGGTCGGTTTCCACGGCCGGTTTTTGGAGATCGGCAGCCAGGGCTGCGTGGATGTCCTTCCGATGGGTCCGAAGGGCGTCGCGGAGGCGGCGCAGTTTGGCTTTTCGTTGCGATGGGCCGGCCTGTCGGACGTTGGGTGCGTGAGCCTGCTGCAGGGAGAGAATTGCGTCAACGTCCGATGGGGAGGCGGCCAGAGCGGCGTGAGACGGAAGGGAGGGAGGGGCAAGCGACATGCGCCGAGCAGGACAAAACCGAAGGCAATTGCGTGGCGTCGAACCCTCAGACGCGGGCTCGTGATCCCGTCAGCCGACAAACATCCAGTTCGGGTTGACGTACGATTCCCGAGAGGCGCTCCGGATGATTCTGACGTTCCGGCGGCGCCTTCGAGGCCCGCTGTCACTTGATTCAAGCACCACTGTGTTCCATGCGCGCACTTCTTGTTGTGGACCTTCAGAACGACTTCTGCCCCGGGGGCGCCCTCCCGGTCCCGGACGGAGACACCATCGTTCCCGCGGTAAATGAACTCGTTGAGCACTTTGACCACGTGCTCCAGACGCAGGACTGGCATCCGGCCGGGCACCAGTCCTTTGCGTCGTCGCACCCGGGCCACGACCCGATGGATGTGATCGAGGTCGACTATGGGGAGCAGGTCCTGTGGCCCGACCACTGCGTGCAGGGCACCGAAGGCGCATCGTTTCACCCGGACCTGAACACCACACCCACGGAGCTGGTCATCCGCAAGGGGTTTCGCCCAGAGATTGACTCCTACTCGGCCTTCTACGAGAACGATGGCGAGACGCCCACGGGCCTGGCGGGCTACCTTCGGGAGCGCGGCATCGACACGTTGTACCTCTGCGGCCTCGCGGCGGACTTTTGCGTGAAGTGGTCGGCGGTTGACGGTCGCAAGGAAGGCTTCGACGTGTACGTCATCGAAGACGCCACGCGAGGCATCGATCAGGACGGATCCCTGGCCCAGGCGTGGGACGAAATGAACAACGCCGGCGTGCAGGTGGTCTCCTCGGAGGCGGCGTTGGCCCTCACGGCAGCCTAGTACGGCGGGACACCGCAATGTCGTATCGCCCGTCCGGCCAAGGTTCTCTGGAGCCGCGGCGTGGGAACCCCTTCTTCGCTCTGGCCGGTACGCTCCGCCGACGAGGTAGGACTGAAAACGGATATTCCCGCCCCGACGCCGTAAGGGGGCGGCACTCCCTCAGTCGGCGAGTCGGATCAGCGTGCGCAAGATTGCCTCCGTTGTGGCGTCCTCGGACCGGTCGTCGGTGTGGACGCGGACGTGGCGTGCGTCTTCCAGTGCGTCGGGCGCCTCGTAGCGGCTGGTGAGGACGTCGAAGTCCTCCAGGCGGGCGTCCGAAACCGGAGCGGCCCCGTCGCCGTCGCGTGCGGCGAGGCGGGTGCGCAGTGTCTCGTCCGACGCCGTCAACTCTACAAACGCGTACGACACCCCGGCGGCGCGGAGCGTCTCGCGCAGGCGGTCGCGATGGTGGCGGCCGCTGTAGGTGGCGTCGAGCACCGTCCCCTGATGCGCGGCGCCTCGCTCTCGAGCGCGGCGGTGGAGCGTGGCGTACGTCTGTGCGGTGTGATCGTCGCTGTACAGGTCCGCTCGCGTGGCCTCGTCGGGACGCTCGTGGAGGGGCACCCCGGCCTGCTCCTTGCGCACCCGATCGGAGGCCACGTGTGCCCATCCCAAGGCATCGGCCAGAGCGGCGGCCTGGGTGCTCTTGCCGGTGCCGGGGCGCCCCATCACCACCACAACCAACGGCGCGGCGCCGGCCACGGCGTAGCGAAGCGCCCACTGGTAGTGCTCTTGGGCCTGCGCCCGACTCTCCTCGCGCTCCGCTGCCGGCATCGTAGAGTCGAGGGCCTGCATGCCCTCCACCTTGCCCCGGATGTACGCCCGTTTGCACTTGTAGAAGGGCAAGAGCCGCCGGAGCGCCGGGTCGTCGAGCCCCTCGACCATGCGATTGACGAAGCGACGGGCAAGGGCCGGATGCCCGTAGTGATCCAGCTCCATGGCCAGGAAGGCCACGTCGTCGGCCACGTCGAGGCGCCGAAACTCGTCGTTGAACTCAATGCAGTCAAAAATGGCGACCCGCTCCTCGGTCAGATGCACGTGTTCGAGGCGGAGATCGCCGTGGCCCTCCACGATGTGCCCGCCGGCCCGGCGCTCGTGCAGGAGGGCTGCGTGCCGGTCGTAAAAGCGGTCCACGTAGTATCGAAGTGCATTGAAGACCGGTTGCCGGAGAAGTGTCCCGACCTGGTCGGTGGTCTGCTCAAAGTTTTCGTCGGTGATGGCGCAAAGGCGCTCAATCCATCCGGCCGCGGCCACCTCCGGGGTCGATGACCGTTCTTCGTAAAAGGAGCAAAGGCGCCGGGCCACCCGGTCAATATCGTGCTGCGGAGACACTCCTCGTTCCAGGCGGGCGTCGAGGCACTGCTCGTGATCCAGGTACCGCATTTTGACAGCGACCTCCACGACCTCGCCATCGGCGGGGGTTCCCTCCACGCGCAGCCCGTCGTCCGTGGCCACGATGGGGACCACGCCCTCGTACGTATTGGGGCAGAGTCGGGCGTTGAGGCGCACCTCCTCTTCACAGAAATGACGCCGGCGCTCCAGCGTTGTAAAGTCAAGAAAGCCGAGGTCGACGGGCTTTTTGATCTTGTACACCCAGGGTGGGGCGAGGGCCACCAGCGAGATGTGCGTCTGCTCAATCTCGATCCGATCCGGGTCGTACGGGTAGGCGGCCGGGTCGGAAAGGGCGTCGCGGAGGGTTTGAACAGAGGAAGCGGGCATTGCAGCCAGAGGAGCTACGGGTGAAACGAGCGGTTCTCGGAGGCGAGGGTCACGAGGCGGTCGGCGGGGCGGAAGCGGTCGCCGTAGCGCTCCGCGAGATCGCGGAGACGTTCGAGGATGGCCCCAGCGCCTTCCTGATCGACATACCGGAACGGACCCCCGAGGAAGGGGGGGAAGCCGAGCCCAAACACCGCCCCCAGGTCGCCATCGGTTGGCGAGCGCAAAATCCCGTCGTCCAGGCATCGCACCGCTTCGTTGACCATCATGAGCCCCAGTCGGTCCTGAACGATGTCGGCCGGAGGGGTCGTCTGGTGTGCTGGGGACACCACGTCATAGATGGCCTCGTTTACATCTTCTCGTTCCGGGTCCTCGCCGTCGGCGGTCGGCTTGTAGTGGTAGAAGCCGTCGTGGGTTTTGTGTCCCAGCAGGTTGGCCTCGGCCAGGCGGGCGGCGGTGTCACTGATGTCCAGCCGATCGGCCGGAAGGCGCTCCCGCATCACGTCGGTGATTTTTCCGGCGACATCGAGCCCCACAAAGTCAAAGAGCTCAAACGGCCCCATCGGGAAGCCAAAGTCCTTCATCATGGAATCGACGGTGGAGACGTCGGCCCCCGCTTCCAGCAGCAACAGGGCCTCGTTCATGTAGAGGGCCAGGATGCGAGTGGTGTAAAATCCCGGCCCGTCGTTGACCACGATGACGGTTTTCCCTTGGGCGAGTCCCGCCTCAACCGCCGTGGCGAGGGCGGCGTCGGACGTCTGCTCGGTGCGGACGACTTCGAGGAGGGGAATGTCGGGGACGGGAGAGAAGTAGTGCATCCCAACCACGCGCTCGGGTCGTTCGGCCGCGGAGGCAATTTCGGCGATGGGGAGGGAGGAGGTGTTGGAGGCGTACACGGCCTCTTCCTCGATGACCGCCTCGGTATCGGAGAGGACCTCATGCTTGAGGTCGAGGTCTTCCGGCACGGCCTCAATCACCAGGTCGCACGACTGGAGCGGCCCGTAGGTGCCGGTGGGGACCACACGCTCGACGCGGCGGTCCCGTTCAAACCGGTTGATAATGCCCTTCTCCGTTTCTCGGTTGGCGGCCGTCCACACCCGCTTTTTGCCCTGGGCCGCAAGATCCAGGGTTTGGTCCTTAAGGACGACGCGCCTCTCGTTTTCGGCCGACACCTGTGCGATGCCGGCGCCCATCAAACCCGCTCCAAGGACCCCGATGGTTTCAACAGGACGCGCCTGTTCGGCCCACGGATTTTTCTCGCCGGATTGCTTTGCAAAAAAGACCTGAACGAGCGCTTTCGACTCCCGGGTGAACACCAACTCGCCAAAGTGACGCATCTCGGCGTCGAGTCCTTCGTCGAGTCCGCCCTCCATGCCGGTGCGCACCGCGTCGATGATGCGGGGCGGGGCCGGGTAGTTGCCCCGAGTGCGCGCCGCCGTCCGTTTGCGGGCCTGACGGTAGATGATGCGGCGGCTGAGCGTGTTGCTTTCGAGCACCTGCTCGCCGAGGGACGGCCCCTCCCGGTCCACCGTACGCGTACCGTCGGCCAGCTCGCGGGCGGCCCGCACGGCGGCCTGGTGCAGCCCGGGCGGGTGAATGAGGGCGTCCACGAGCCCCAGGCGACGGGCCTTTTCGGGGTAGGTGTTCTTCCCCGTCAGCATGAGGGTGAGCGCCTGCTGCACCCCGATGAGGCGGGGCAGGTATTGGGTGCCGCCCCCGCCGGGGAGCAGGCCGAGCTTCACCTCGGGGAGCGAAAGGTGCGTGTTGCTCGATCGAGAGGCGATGCGGTAGTCGCACCCGAGGGCAAGTTCGAGTCCACCCCCTGCACAGGGGCCGTGAATCGCAGCCACGGTGGGCACGTCCAGGGCCCGGAGCCGTGACACCAGCCGGTGGGCCTGACGCGAGACGGCCCGGGCCTCGGCGGGCATCTCAAAAGAGGTGAGCATGTTCAGGTCGGCCCCCACGACAAAGGAGTCGGGCTTGCCGCTCGCGAGCACGAGGCCGCGAATACGGTCGGTGCCCGAAACGGTGTCGAGCAGTTCCGAAAAGCCGTCGAGCGTGGCCTGCGAGATTTTGTTGACGGAGGTCGACGGGGCGTCCAGCCAGGCGGTGGCAACACCGGACGTGTCAACGTCGAGCCGAAGTTGGTCGGTGGAGAGGGACGGAGGTGTGGTCATAAGAGAAGGACCAGACGAGAAAGAGAGAAGAGACTACCCCAGGCGCTCGATCAGCATGGCGTGGCCCTGGCCCCCGGCCGCACAGGCCGCGACGAGAGCCCAGCGGCCGTCCTCCACATGCAGGCGGTGAGCGGCCGTGGTCACGAGGCGCGTGCCGGTGGCCCCGAAGGGGTGTCCCAGCGAAAGAGAGCCGCCCCACGCATTCAACCGATCGGGAGCGATGGTGCCGACGGCGGACGAGCGGTTGAGGCTCGTCTCCGCAAAGGTGTCGGACTGCAGCGCCTCCAGAACGGCCAGCACCTGCCCGGCAAACGCTTCGTGGAGTTCGACCACGTCGATGTCGTCGAGCGTCAGGCCGGCGGCGTCGAGCACGCGGGGAATGGCGTAGGCCGGGCCCAAGAGGAGCTCGGTGCCGGGGTCCTGGGCCACGTAGGTGTAGTCCCGCAGCGCGGCCTGTGGCGAGAGGCCGTGGGCCTCGGCGACCTCCCGGGCCATTAGCAGCGTGGCGGATGCCCCGTCGGTGAGGGCGGACGAGTTGCCTGCCGTAACGGTGCCGTAGGGCTTGATGAATGCTGGGGGGAGCGACGCCAGTTTGTCCATCGACGTGTCGTCCCGAATCACGTTATCGGCTGTAATTGGGCTGAAGTCCGGGGGCGGCGTAGCGGGATGAAGTTCCGCGTCGAAGTGTCCGGCGTCCCGGGCGGCTGCGGCGCGGTGGTGCGACCGAAGGGCATACGCATCTTGTTCGTCTCGGGTCACCCCAAACTGGGCCGCCAGACGATCGGCACTCTCGCCCATCACTTCTCCGGTGGAAAACTCGGCAATCGCCGGGGACTCGGGGAGCAGGTCCGACGGGCGCAGGCCCTCTAACAAGTCCACGTAGTCGGAGGGGCCGTTGGCCTTTCGGGCTTCAAAGAGGCGCTTGCGGAGGGGGCGAGCGACCCGGATCGGCGGATCGCTCAGTGTTTCCGTGCCCCCGGCCACAACCACGTCGGCCACACCCGTCCGGAGCAGGTCCACCCCGCTGGTGAGGGCCTGATTGCTGGAAATGCACGCCAGGGTGACCGTAAAGGCGGGGACCGAGGCTGGGATGTCCGCTGCAAGGGCCGACTCGCGGGCCACATTACTCGTCTCCGGATCCTGGATCACCGACCCCATTATCACCCGGTCGATTTGCTCCGGGGGCCACCCGGTCCGACTCAAAAGACCACGGAGCACCATTCGTCCCATGTCGTACGCCATGAGGTCTTCGTAGCCGGTGCCGGAGCGCTGAAAGGGAAGCCGGCAGCCGTCGACGAGGACGGCGGTTCGGCGGGAGGAAGCAGACATTAGAGATGAGGTGTTGAGAAGAAAGTGCCGTGTCCAAACGCACGCCCGCCGGACCCGTTGCATGGATGTGTGGAAAAAGAACTCGGCGCGATCGTCTCGCGAGCGGTCTGCTCGTTCCGAGTGCCTTCGCCCAGACGCTTTACTCCTGCTCTCTATTGACAGACGGTGTTTTCTTATGAGTGAGAACGATACGTCTACGCTCATCGGCCGCCAGCCCGTATTGGAGGCCCTGGAGCGCGACGACCTCGGCATCGAAAAAGTGATGTTGGAGCAGGGGGCCAGTGGGGAACGCATCGGGGCGATTCGTCAGGCGGCAGAGGCGCGGGGGGCCCCGGTGCAGTACGTCCCGGCCGCCCGCCTTCGCCACGAGGCCGAAGGGGCGGCCCATCAGGGTGTTGTGGCCATCACGGCCCCGCTCCGGTATCGCGACGTGGACGAAATGCTCTCCGACATTGCGCCGTCCTGGGGCGTGGTGAAAGACAAGAAGCCGCTGCTGCTGGCGATCGATCGGGTGACCGATCCCCGGAACTTTGGCGCCATCTTGCGAAGTGCCGTGGCCGCGGGGGCGGATGGCGTGCTCGTCCCCAGCCGGGCAATGGCGCCGCTCAATGCGGCCGCCATCAAGGCCAGCGCCGGCACGGCCCCCCGCATCCCGATCGCCCGTACGGACGATTTGGCCCGCGTGCTGGAGCAGGTCAAAGAGCGGGGCTACTGGGTCGTGGGGGCCGAGGGCACGGCTGAGACCCCGTACTGGGAGGTGGACTGGGACCGGCCGCTCGTGGTGGTCGTCGGGAGCGAGGGGGAGGGGCTGGCTCCCGATGTCCTGGCGGCCTGTGATGAGCAGGCGGCCATTCCGATGCGGGGCCCGGCGGAGTCGCTGAATGTGTCTGTCGCGGCGGGCCTTCTCCTCTTCGCCGCCGCCCGGCCCCGAGCCCATCGCGCGCCGGACGCGGCGTAGGAACCATTCCTGATTGACCGAGGCCCGCGGCGGATTGTGGCCGAAAGACCCGATCCCCACGAGGGCATTGCGCCCATGGCTAACATTTGGAGATCGTAACATCCGCTAGGTTATAGGCGGAAGGCGACCCAAAACCCGTCCAGACGTCGCGTACGCGGGAAGTAGTCCGGCGCTCCCGGAATTGACTGGTGCGTAGAAGGAAAGAAGCACAGGGAACTCTTTCCCCCCGACGTTCATCCCACGTGGACCCAATTCTAAAACTCGTATCGTGAGGAGCCACGTTCCCGCTGAATAGATGGAGCCTTGAGACCTCCATCCTCTTCGATTGCGTGGAAAGTCCGCCCTTCTCTTTCCCATTACTGAACTGTATCTATGTC
>JBKHEM010000013.1:0-32943 GCA_046540815.1 Salinivenus sp. | reverse complement strand
GGGTCGGGCGCGTCCTGTGCGTGTACTGGAAGGGGGGAAAGGAATAGCAGGGAAATGAACAGAACGAAGGGCGATTGCAAGATGCGGAGACGGTACGACATCGTCAATGGGCGACCGAGTGGAGGGAAGCGAACGGAAGGCACCGCGCCTCGGTGCTGTGCTCCATTCTACCCCATCCATTCCCTCTCCCCGGACCTCCGATGTCCACTCAAGAAACAGAAAAGCCACGCCCCCGGCCCAGAGGCACGGGAGGCGTGGCTTCTGTCGGAGCGAACGACCCCGACCGGGCGGGGCGTTCACTCAGAGAACCACAGTTCCGCAACGCTGCTCAGGCGTCGCGTGCAGGTCGGCCCCACGGAGGCCACCTGTGGCGGAGCTGGAGAACCCGCTTGGCACATTCTGGAGGTTCGATTTGGGGTTTTGGACTGTACGTTCCACGGCCTGGCCCCCAAACTCCGCACTTCAAAATCCACTATCCAAAGTGGGTTCAGTCCATCATCTTGCGGAGGAAGGCCGGGGTGTCCGTGTCGTCCTCTTCGTCGGCGTCGTCGGAGCGGGAGCGCTCGCCGCGATCGGTGCGGCTGTCGAGGTCATCGGCGCGCAGCCGGCGCACGTTGCCCGAGGAGCCCGACGCCTCGTCGTCCTCATCCTCTGCCTCGTCGCGCTCCGCCGGTGCGTCGGGCTCGTCCGCGTTCGGCGGGGTGCTGCGGCGCTCGTAGGCGGGCGTGTCGAGCTGGCGCAGGTTGTCCTCGCCCTTGTAATAGCTGGGGCTCCCGTCTTCTTGCAGGGGCACCGTGCGGCGCGTCGTGCCCTCCTCCGCCTCGTCCTCCCGGCGGCGGTCGAAGCCGGTGGCAATGACAGTCACGCGGAGCTTGTCCTCCATGTCCTCTTCGATGACCGTGCCGAAGATGACCTCCACGTCGTCACCGGCCTCCTGCTGAATGACGCTGGTGGCCTGCGTGGCCTCACGGATGCCGAGCGACGGGCCGCTGGTGATGTTGACCAGCACGTTGGTCGCCCCGGCAATGGAAAGGCCGTCGAGCAGCGGGCTGCTGATGGCCTGAATGGCCGCCTTCTCCGAGCGGTTCTCGCCGCTGGCCGTGGCCGCGCCCATCAGCGCCGTGCCACCGTCCTTCATCGTGGTCTCCACGTCGGCAAAGTCAAGGTTGATCAGGCCGTGCACCGTGATCAGGTCGCTGATGCCGCGCGTGGCGTTGTACAGCACGCTGTCGGCCTTCTCGAACGCCTCGATGAGGCTCGTGTCGTCGTCGGCAATGTCGAGGAGCCGCTCGTTGGGAATCACGATGAGCGTGTCGACGTGCTCGCGCAGGAGCTCGATGCCCTCCAGCGCCGTGTCCGTGCGCCGCTTCCCCTCTGCCTCAAAGGGCTTGGTGACGATGGCCACGGTCAGAATGCCGAGGTCGCGCGCGATCGACGCCACCACCGGCGCGCCCCCGGTGCCGGTGCCCCCGCCCATGCCGGCGGTGATGAACACCATGTCGTAGCCGTCGAGGGCCTGTTTGATTTCGTTGCTGCTCTCCTCGATGGCCTCGGCACCCACCTTGGGGCGCGCCCCGGCCCCCAGGCCGCTCGTCAGGCTCTGGCCCGCCTGGATCTTCTGCGGTGCCTTGTTCTCGTTGAGGGCCTGCGCATCGGTATTTATGGCGATAAACTCCACGTTCCCGCGGATGCCCTTCTCCACCATGTTGTTGATGGCGTTCCCTCCGCCGCCGCCCACCCCGACGACGCAGATTTTGGCCTCTTCGTTGGCTGAATCGTCAAACGAAAACCTGGAACTAAAGTCATTCATAGGATTCCTCCTGTTTTGAACTGTGGTTCGATTATGTGAACGGACGGCTCGTCGTCGCCGGGGTGAGCGGCCCCGGCCGTCGAGCACCGAGCCCTCCGATGTGCGTGTGCAAGTGCAGTGTCGTGTGTGCTCTGAATGCGTGGGGTCGTCGTTGGGGCGCCCGGCTTACAACTCGTCAAACCAGGCCTTCATGCGGTCGGCAATGCGGGCCATAAGCGTGCGCCCCTGATGCCGTCCATTTTGGGCCGTGTTCACCTCCTCGCTGAGCGTGGTGCCGCCGATGATGTCCGGGCGCATGCCGTAGAGCACGAGCCCGACGCCGGTCGCGTACTTGGGATTGTCGACCTCCTCCACAAGGCCGCCGCTCAGGCCCATGGGGCGCCCGATGCGGGCCTCCATGCCCAGCACCTCGGCGGCCAGTTCGTCGGTGCCGGGAATGAGCGAGCCGCCGCCCGTGAGGACACAGCCCACGCCCAGGTGCCGGCCGTAGCCGCTGCGCTTGATCTCCATGGCCGCGATCTCCAGGATTTCTTCGAGCCGCGGCTGGATGACCTGCGCCAGCGTGTCGCGCCCGATGGTTTTCTCGGAGCGCCCGCCGATGCCGGGAATCTCAATCTGCTCGTCCGGGTCGGCCTGGTCGGCGAGGGCCACGCCGAACTGACGCTTCAGCTGCTCGGCCTGGTCGCGCATCACGCCGAGGCCCTTGCGGATGTCGTCGGTCACCTTGTCGCCGGCCACGGCGATGACGGCGGTGTGGCGAATCGTATGGTCCTCAAAGACGGCGATGTCGGTGGTGCCGCCGCCAATGTCGATGAGGGCCACGCCGACCTCCTTTTCGTCCTCGTGCAGCACGCTGAAGGAGGAGGCCAGCGGCTCCAACACGATGTCGGACACCGCAAAGCCGGCCTTCTCGATGCAGCGGTACACGTTTTTGGCGGCGGACACGAGGCCCGTGATGATGTGGACGTCCGCCTCCAGGCGCACGCCGCTCATGCCCACGGGGTCGGCCACGCCGTCCTGCCCGTCCACGATGAACTCTTGCGGGATGACGTGCAGGATTTCACGGTCGGCCGGCAGCGCCACGTGCATGGTGTCTTCGAGGAGGCGCTGGACATCGTTTTGAGTAATCTCTTCGGACCGAATCGTCACGACGCCGCGCGTCTGGAAGCTCTGGACGTGGTCGCCGGCAATGCCGACGATCACCTCCTGCACCTCCACGCCGGCGGCGCGCTCGGCCTCCTCGACGGCCTCCCGCACGGCGTTGACGGTGCGGTCGATGTTGACGACGACTCCGCGGTTGAGGCCGTCGGACGGGGCCATGCCGACCCCCAGAATGTTCACGCGGCCAAGGTCGTCCTCGGCGGCAACGACGGCACACACCTTGGTGGTGCCGATGTCGACTCCTACAACGGGTGTTCCATTCATGGCTCTATGGGAAGGTTGGGTTCGGGAAGGGCGGGGTGGCGCGGGCGTTCAGGATGGATCCAGGGGCTGCTCGCGGGTCACGATCTGGCCGTCGAACCGGAGGTCGATTTCGGCGATGGGCGCCTCGGGGCGCGTGGCCAGCACCTGGGTGGCAAAGGCCCGAAGCTCCCGCAACTGGGGTTCCGGGTCGCCGGGCGACAGGCGAACCGGCACGGCCTCGTGCTCGCCCACGGGAGTGGTCCGCAGGTGCACGCTGCTGTCGGGCTGCACGATCAGTTCGCTCACGATGGGCTCGGCCTCGCTCTCGGCCAGCCCTGTAAGGACGGACCGCAGGCGGGGCGGGGCCTGCCACTCCACCGGGTGCACGTCGGCGGGCAGGCCGCGCACGAGCGGCACGTCGTCGCTGGTGCTGTCGGGCAGCGGTAGGGCGTGGCCGGTCGAATCGACGTAGTAGGCCGGGCGCCCGTCGGGGTTGAGGGCCAGGGCGGCGGGCGTCCGCTCCGTAACCTCCACGTGCAGGGTGCGCCAGGCATACTGCTTCGTGATGGTCGCTTCTTCGACCCACGGGTGGCGCTCCACGCGGTCGGCCACGAGGGCGGCGTCGACCGACGAGAGGGTGGCGCCGCTGTCCACCTGGGCCAGGTGGCGAAGGGTGTCGGGCGGGGCGTGTTGTACGCCTCCCACGCGGACCTCGCCAACGGTCATGCCGGCGCGCCACTGCCACCCCATCACGCCAAGGGCCACCACGAGCGCCCCCACGGCCGCAAGGCCGAGCAGGCGCAGCGTCCGGCGTCCGTATGTTCGGGCCTGGTCCCAGTTCATGAGTGCTACGTGGAACGTGAGTCGTCTAATGAGAGAATTATGCCCAGAGTGAAGGTGCAGTCCGTCTCAAATCATATCGTCTCCTTATTTTCCTGCAGCAGGTCTACGAACGATCGGCTGTACCGCCAGATGTCGCCTGCGCCCAGCATCAGCACCACGTCGCCCGGCCGGGTCAGGTCGAGCAGGGTGCCCGGCAGGTCCGTCTTGTCCGGCACGTAGCGAACGGCGCGGTGGCCGAACTGCTCGACGCGATCGGCCAGGGCCCGGCCGTTGATGCCCTCGATGGGGTCCTCGCGCGAGCCGTAGATGTCGGTCAGCACAAGCTGGTCGGTGTTGAAGAACGAGCGGGCAAAGTCGTCGAGGAAGTCGCGGGTGCGGGAGTACAGGTGCGGCTGAAAGACGGCGACGATCCGGCGGTCGGGGTAGCCCTGGCTCGCCGCGTCGAGCGTGGCGCGAATTTCGGTCGGGTGGTGCGCGTAGTCGTCGAGGACCACCACGTCGCGCGCCTCGCCAATTTTCTCAAAGCGGCGGCGCACCCCGGCAAAGCCCGCCAGTCCGTCGCGGATCTGGTCGAAGCTGATTTCGAGCTCCAGCCCCACCGCCACGGCCGCCAGGGCATTGCGGACGTTGTGCATTCCCGGCACCTGCAGCTCGATGGTGCCGAGACGGCCCTTGCGCGTCACCACGTCGAACCGGGTCTGCAGGCCGTCGCGCTGGATGTTTTCGGCCCGCACCTCGGCCTGGCGCGTGGTGCCGTACGTAATGATGCGCCGCTCGATGTCTCCCACAATGGCCTGCACGTTCGGGTCGTCGAGGCACAGGACGGCGGCGCCGAAGAACGGCACGCTGTTGGCGTACTGGGTAAAGGCCGCCTGAATCTCGTCGAGGTCCTCATAGATGTCGAGGTGGTCCTCCTCGATGCTCGTAATGACGGCGATTGAGGGGGTGAGGCGGAGGAAGGTGCGGTCGTATTCGTCCGCCTCAATCACGATGACGTCCCCTTCGCCCGTGATGGCGTTGGAGCCGAAGGCCGTGACCTTTCCGCCCACGATGACGGTGGGGTCGAACCCGCCCTCGGCCACGACGAGGCCCGCCATGGAGGTCGTGGTCGTTTTCCCGTGCGTACCGGCCACGCCGACGCCGTACTTCATGCGGATGAGCTCACCCAGCATCTCGGCCCGTGGGATGAGCGAGATGCGCCGCCGCTCGGCCTCCAGCGTCTCGGGGTTTTCCTCTGGGTCAACGGCACTGGAGTAGACCACCACGTCGGCCTCGCCGACCTGCTCCGCGGCGTGGCCTTCGTACACGGTGGCGCCGTGGGCCTCCAACCGCTCGGTCACGTCGCTCGCCTCCAGGTCGGAGCCGGTCACGTCGTAGCCGCGGTTGAGGAGAACCTCGGCGATGGAGCTCATGCCGATGCCGCCAATGCCCACCATGTGGACTTGGCGGATGCGACCCAGGGCCGGTTGTTTTCGGAGTTCAGTCATCGGTCGAAGTTGGTCAGATCGATCGGGGGGCCGTCCCGCGGGACGGCGGTGCTTGCGGAGGGGACTGTGTTAGGGGTCAGCCGGTGCGGTAGCGATCAGCGAGGGCCAGCACGTCGCGGGCAATCACCTCGGCGGCGTCGGGGCGCGCCATGGTGCGAGCCGCCGTCGCCATGTCGGCGCGTGCCCCCGGGTCGTGTAGGAGGTCGATGACGACGTCGCCTCCCTTTTCGGCAAGCTCCGACTCGGGGAGCAGGCGGGCGGCGCCGGCCCGTTCCATGCTCCGTGCGTTCTTGGTCTGGTGGTCGGCCACCACGTTGGGCGAGGGCACCAGCACGGCGGGCGTGCCCGTGACGGCCAGTTCGCTGCAGGTGAGGGCGCCGGCCCGGCAGAGGGCCAGGTCGGCGGCGGCGTAGGCGTGGTCCATGCGGTCGATGTACTCGGTGAGGCGCAGGCGCGGGTGCTCGTCGATCCGATCCTGCAGGGCGTCGTAGTAGCGGGAGCCGGTCTGCCACACGACGTGGGCCTGCGTGTCGTCGAGCAGCGTCGGTAGGGCGGCGGCCACGGCGTCGTTGATGGCGGCGCTGCCCAGGGAGCCGCCCAGCACAAGCAGCATGTGCCCCTCGGGCGGAATCTGCAGGGCCGCCCGGGCCTCCGACCGGTCGGCCTCGCGGAGCGCCGTTCGCGTGGGGTTGCCCGTCACCACGCTCCGATCGGCCGGCACCCAGTCGCGCGCCTCGGGGAAGGCGAGGTGGATGCGTTCGGCCATGTGGCTCAGCAGGCGGTTCGTGACGCCGGCGTAGGCATTTTGCTCCTGGAGGAGGAGCGGACGCCCGCGAAGCCACGCCGCGAGCAGCACGGGCCCGGCCACGTATCCGCCCGTGCCCACGGCCACGTCGGGCTCGATGGCGCCCACGAGCCGCCAGCTCTGCAGGAAGCCGCGCGCTACCTGAACCGGCACCATCAGGTTGTTCCACGAGAGCCGCCGCTCCACCCCCTGCGCCGTGATGGGGTGCAGGGCATATCCTGCCGCCGGCACGGCCCGCGCCTCCAGCCGATCCTCAGTTCCGGCAAACACGACCCGGGCGTCCGGCCGCAGGGCCGTCACCGCGTCAGCAATGGCAATGGCGGGGTACACGTGTCCCCCGGTGCCCCCTCCGGCCATCAGAATGTGCGGCGGTCGCTCAGCCATACGATTTATGCGAGTGTGGTTTGGGCGCGACGCTCTGATCCGGCGTCGCGACGGTTCGATTGACGCGAAATGTTCAGGAGCACCCCGACCATGATGCCGTTGGCCAGGAGCGACGTGCCGCCGTACGACACGAAGGGCATTGGCAGGCCCGTCACGGGCAAGAGTCCGCACGAGACCCCAGCGTGTATGAAGCCGTACGCCGCGAGGAGCGTCGTAAATCCCACCGCCAGGAAAAGCCCCAGCGGATCGGGTGCGTCGCGGGCAATCCGCAGGTAGCCCCGAAAGAGCAGAACACAGAACCCAAACAGCAACAGCAGGGCCCCAACCATGCCGTACTCCTCGGCGATGATGGCAAAGATGAAGTCGTTGTAGGGCGCGGGCAGAAAGTCGCGCTGCGTGCTCTTCCCCGGCCCCACCCCCGTAACGCCTCCCAGCGCGAACGCCATGCGGGCCTGTTGCGACTGGTACTGCTCGCCCCGCTGGTCCATCACCTGCTCCGTGTCGGTATCGTCGAACAGGTCCACGCCCAGGTAGGCCTCCACCCGGGCCGCCCGGGCGGGCGAGTTCGCAATAAGGGCGTACCCGAGGAGCACCCCGACCAGGCCCAGCCCCACCAGCTGGAACAGGCTGATCCGGCCCACGAAGCAAATGAGGATCACAGTCCCCAGCAACACGGCGGCCGTCGAGAGGTCGTCGAGCCCAATCAGGACGACCGTCGCAAACACCCACACCAGGATGGGCAACAAGGCCTGGCCAAAGCTCTTGATGTACTCTTGCTTCTGGACCAGCAACACGCTCACGTAAAACACCAGCGCCACCCGGGCAAAGTCGGACGGCTGGAAGCCCATCCCCGCAATGCGGATCCAGCGGTCGGCCCCCTCCGAAAAGGCCCCAGCGACCTTGACCGCCACCAGCAGGCCCAGCGCGCCAATCAGCGCGTGGCGGCTGTAGCGGGCCAGCGTGCGGTAGTCGATGAGGCTCACCACGCCCATGGCGCCCAAGGCCAGCCCCACGCGCAGGAGGTGGCGCATCAGGAACTGCTCCGGCTCGCTCCCAGCCCGCACCTCGGCCAGGTACGTAATGGCGCTGTAGACCGCCACCACGCCGGCGGCCGACAGGGCCAGCACCACCCACACCAGGTACTTGTCCGCGGGGGCGCGGTCGACAACATTCTGTCGGAGGGTCTGGATGAAGCTCATCGAGGGTCAATGCTACGTCAGAAATCTCAAATCTTCGGTCTGGCGCGTATTGCGTAGTGCGTGGTGCGTGGTGCGCAAATGGCCTGCCACTCAACGAAGCACGCAACACGAAATACGCAATACGAAATACGCAACACACACTACAGCATCGTCTTCACGAGGCGGCGGAAGGTATTGCCCCGTTCCTCGTAGTTTTCGTACATGTCGAATGACGAGCAGGCCGGGCTCAGCAGCACCACGTCGCCGGGCTCGGCCACGCGCTGGGCCTGCGCCAGGGCGTCTTCCATCGACTGCGCTTTGGTCCGGTGCGGCGCGTCGGTGCCCAGTTCGTCGTAGACCGTGTCGGCACTTTCGCCGAGGGCCACCACGGCCCGCACGCCCCGCCGCACCAGGGGCTTTAGGTCCGTGTAGTCGTTGCCCTTGTCCCGTCCGCCGGCAATCAGCACCACGGGGCGGTCAAAGCTCTCCAGGGCGTACCACACCGCGTTCACGTTGGTCGCCTTCGAGTCGTTGACGTACAGCACCCCGTCGATGGTGCGCACCTCTTCCAGCCGGTGCGGCACGCCTTCGAAGCCCGCCAGGCTCTCGCGGATGACATTGTTTTCGATCTCCATCACCCGGGCCGAGACCGCGGCGGCGAGCGAGTTGTACAGGTTGTGGCGCCCGCGGAGGGCCAGCTCGTCGTAGGGCATGAGCGGTTCGTCCTCGTTGTCAATTCGAAGGATGATGCGGTCCTCGCGCAGAAACGCCCCGGCGTCCGGCTCGTCGTGCTGCGTAAAGGGCAGCGCCCGAGCGCCGGTCGCCTCGGCGGCCTGCGTCACGTGGGTGCGCACGAGTTCGTCGTCGTGGTTGTACACCACCGTATCGCCGTCCCCTTGATTGCGGAAAATATTGAACTTGGCTTGCGCATAGGCCTCGAAGTCGTTGTCGTAGCGGTTCAGGTGGTCGGGCGTGATGTTGAGAATCACGCTCACGCGCGGCCGAAACGTGTCGACGTGATCGAGCTGGAAGCTGGACACCTCCAGCACCACCACGTCCGTCGGCGCCACGTCCTGCACGTAGTCCGAAAAGGGGTAGCCGATGTTGCCGGCCACCGTCACGCGGTCCTCGCCCCGTCCCTGCCGAAAGACGTGCCCCGTCAGGCTGGTGGTGGTCGTCTTTCCGTTCGTGCCCGTGATGGCCACGATGGGCGCCTCGCAGAACCAGGAGGCGGCCTCGATCTCCGAGTACACCGAGAGTCCCGCCCGCAGGGCCTGCTGCACAATGTTCGATCGCGTAGGCACCCCCGGACTGATCACCATGAAGTCGGCCTGCAGGGCGCGGGCCGTGTGCCCCTCGAACTCGTAGTCCACACCGGCCGCGTCGAGCGCCCCGGCCAGTCCCTGCGGCGGCGGTCCCTGCTCGGTCAGGAACACCTCGGCCCCGGCGTCGGCCAGCAGCTGGGCCACGGCCCGGCCACTGCGCGCGCCTCCTACCACCGTAACCTGTGATGTGCGAATGTCGTCCGGCGTCATGCACGGGTGCGATCCAGTGAACTTGCGTTATCGAATGCGGAGCGTCAGGAGGGCGGCGATGACCGTCAGGGCCGTCACGATCCAGAAGCGCGTCACGATCTTCGCCTCGTGCATCCCGAGCGCCTCGTAGTGATGGTGCAGCGGCGCCATTCGGAAGATGCGCTTTCCCGTTCCGGTCGTCCGGCGCGTGTACTTGTAGTAGCTGGTCTGCAGAATCACAGACACCGCCTCGGCGAAGTACACGATGCAGAGCAGCGGCAGCATTAGCTCCTTGCGGACCATGAGCACGGTGGCCCCCACAGCCCCGCCCAGGGCCAGCGCGCCGGTGTCGCCCATAAAGACGGACGCCGGGTAGCCGTTGTACCACAAGAACCCGAAGCAGGCCGCCGCCATGGCGGACGCGAACACCGTCAACTCGCCGGTGCCCGGGAGGTACATCACGTCCAGGAACGTCGCAAGCTCGACGTTGCCCGACACGTACACCAGGGCGGTGAGCCCCAACGACACGAACGCCGTCACGCCCGTCGTGAGGCCGTCGAGCCCGTCGGTCAGGTTCACCGCATTGGAGACGGCCGTGAGGATAAACACCACCACCGGCAGGTAAATGAGCCATCCGAGATCCACCCCGAGGTCCAGAAAGCGAAAGAGGTCGTAATCGAGGACCTGGTCTTTGAAAAAGGGAACGAACGTGAGTGTATTGTACTCGGAAAACGCCGGGCGGAAGTAGAGCACACCGCCCACAAACACCCCGACCACCCCCTGCCCGGCAAGTTTGACGCGCGGGGGGAGCCCCTCCTTCTGTCCCTTCACCGTCTTGATGTAGTCGTCGGCAAAGCCCACAACGCCCAGTGCGGCCGTCGCACTCAGGGCGAGCCAGACGTACGGGTTGGCAATCGCCCCCCACAGGAGCGTGGCTCCCAGCAGCGACAGCAGAATGATGATGCCGCCCATCGTGGGCGTGCCGGCCTTGTGTGCATGGCTCACCGCGCCGGCTGTCGCTCCCTCCCGCACCTGCTCCCCGATCTGCTCGCGGCGCAGCCAGTCAATGATCCAGCGCCCCGCCAAGAGGGAAATCCCCAGCGCGGTCATGGCCGCCAGTGCCGCCCGCACGGTGATGAACCGAATCACCTGAAACCCCGGCGGGTGGTAGAGCCGCTCAATGTAGTCGATGAGGTAGTAGAGCATGCGTACGGGCGGGGGAGCACGGGGGCATGGGCGCAAGAACGGTTCTGCCCCCGCGCCCCCACGCTCTTCGCTCAATCAGCTGAAATATTTTCGGGCGATTTCTCGGTCGTCGAAGGGTCGTTTTTCGGTGCCAATGGTTTGCGTGGTCTCGTGGCCCTTTCCGGCAATGACCACCACGTCAGAGGACGACGCTCTTTCTGCCGCCGTCCGGATTGCCGCCTCACGGTCTACAATCCACTGCAGGGCCTCCGGGCGCTCCACGCCAGCGCGGATGTCGTCGAGGATGGCCTCGGGGGCTTCCGTGCGGGGGTTGTCGCTCGTCACGACGACGCGGTCCGCGAGGCGCTCGGCGATACGCCCCATCTCCGGGCGCTTGCCGCGGTCGCGGTCTCCGCCGCAGCCGAACACGCACCACAGCGTGGCCTCGTCGGGCGCCGCGGCCCGTACCGACCGGAGAATGTTCTCCAGGGCGTCGGGCGTGTGGGCGTAGTCGATAACGACGGTGGGCCCTTCGCCCGCTCGGAGCGGCTCAAACCGGCCCGGCACGGGCGGAGCCTCGGCCAGGGCGTCAAGAACCGCCTCCGCGTCGTCGCCGAGCGCTCGCCCCACCCCGTACGCAGCGGCGAGGTTGTACGCGTTGAAGCGCCCCGCCAGCCGGAAGCGCCGCTCGTGACCGTCAATCGTGAGCCGCAGCCCGTCGAGCCCCTGTGCTCGAACCGACACCGAAATATCCGCCGGAGCCTCGAGTGCAAAGGACACGGGCGTCGCCTCGGTGTCGGCCACAAGGGCCGAACCGTGTTCATCGTCAGCGTTGTAGAGCGCCGTGGCCCCCGGGCGGAGCCCATCGAAGAGGCGCTTCTTGGCGTCGCGGTAGGCCTCGAACGACTCGTGATAGTCGAGGTGATCGGCCGTGAGGTTCGTGAACACCGCCGCCTCGAAGTCGAGCCCATGCACGCGCTTCTGCGACAGGGCGTGCGAGGACACCTCCATCGCACAGGCCCGGCAGCCCCGGTCCACCATGCGGCGGAGGAGGCGATGCAGCGCGAGCGGTCCGGGCGTGGTCAACTCGGCCGTGGCGTCGTCCCCAGCGCCTCGCACCTCGACGGTGCTGAGCAGGCCTGCCGGCGGGCCGAGGGTCGCAAGCAGGTGATGCACAAGAAAGGCCACCGTCGTCTTGCCGTTGGTGCCCGTCACGCCCACAATCCGAAGGGCCTCGGCCGGGTCGCCGTATCGGGCGGCGGCCAGTTCGGCCAGGGCTGCACGGGTATCCGTGACGCGGGCAAAGACGGCCCCGGGGCGGCGCGTGCGCACGTCGCCCGGCACCGCCTCGCACACCACGAGGCGCGCACCATTCTGAACAGCCTTGTCAATGAACGAATGTCCGTCGGCGGCCACGCCGCGAATCGCGACGAAGGTACCGCCCGGCACGACCGCCCGACTGTCGTCCGTCAGGGGGTCAATCACAAGTGTGTCGGGGTCGGGCGCCTCCCGACCGCGGAGCACGTCCCGAAGCAGGTTCGCAGCCGCCAGCCGCCGACGCACGGACGGCCAGGGCACCGGCGACGCGAGATCGTCCGGATCGGGCTCCGGTGCCGCATGTGAACTGTCTTCAGGCATGGGTCAGGAGGCCCCTTCAAGGAGCATGCGGTCGGGGAGGGGCGTACCGGCCTGCGGTCGCTGGTCCGCAACCCGCCCTTGCCCCTCAAGCTGCACGTCGACTCCGTGACGCCGCAGCCAGTGCAGAGCGCGGCGCGTGCTCAGGCCTTCGAGGGACGGCGTCGTGCGCGCTTCAGGGGCCGGCGGCGACGGCCGGAGGTCCTCAATGGATTCCGACGGAGGCGCAGTGGCCTCAGCCGTCATGCGGTCCACAACGTCGGGGAAGGTTCCGGCCCATCGCCGGGCGACGCGATGAAAGACGGGGGCCGCCACCTCGCCGCCGTAGACGCTCGTCTCGGGCGCCCCGATCATCACCAGCAGAGCAACCTCCGGGTCGTCCGCCGGGAAGAACCCGACGAACGACGCGCGGGCTCGCTCCCCGGAATAGTCCCCCTCGGCCGTCTCCAGGGCCGTTCCCGTTTTGCCTGCCACGCCGAGCCCCTCCACATCGGCCGCCGTGGCCGTTCCCTCATTTACGGCGCGCTCAAACGCCGGGAGCAGCGCACGGGCCGTTTCGGGACGAAAGACCCGTCGGATCGAGTCGGGCTCGTTTGTCCAGAGCGTGTTTCCCGCCATGTCGCGCTGCTCCGCCACCACGTAGGGCTTCATCAAGCGGCCGCCGTTGGCAAGGGCGCTGTACGCCGTCACCAGTTGCAGCGGCGTTACGGACACCTCGTAGCCAATGGCCATCGAGGTCTTTGTCGTTTGGCTCCACTCGCTGGGTTGCTTCAGGACCCCGTCCTGTTCCCCCGGGAGGTCGATCCACGTCGGCTGATTAAAGCCAAAGTTGCGCGCATACTGGTAAAAGACACCGGGCTCCAGGTGGCGGGCCGTCTTGGCCATCCCCACGTTGCTCGATTTCGAGAGCACCTGTTCGAACGGAATCGTGCCGTAGGCGGAAATGTCCTTCATTGTGTACCCGTGAAAGACAGCCCACCCATTGCCCGTCTCCACCGAGTCCCCCATCTCAACCACCCCCTGCTCGATGGCTGCAGCGCCCCCGACAAGCTTAAAGGTGGAGCCGGGCTCGTAGCGGTCGGTAATGGCGCGGTTGCGACGCTCGCCATCCGATGCCTGCCCCGGCTGGTTCGGATTATAGGTGGGCACGTTGGCCATGGCCAAGACGGCGCCGGTCGACGGATCCATGGCCACCGCGGTGCCCCAGGCCGCGTCGCTCTCGCGCACCCCGCGGCGCAGTTCGTCCTCCAGGGCCGCCTGACGGGCCAGGTCGAGCGTCAACACAAGGTTCTTGCCGTGCTCCGGCTGCGTAACGCGCCCGCCGACGAAGGCCTGAATCCGTCCGCTCCGGTCGCGCTTCACGACACGCTCGCCCGGGGTACCGGCAAGCGTATCGTCGTACATTTTCTCCAGTCCGGCCAGGCCCTGCTCGTCCCCGCCCACGTGGCCGAGGACGTGCGCCGCCGTAGACTCGTGAATGTAGCGCCGTGCAAACTCCGGCGTCAGAATGACGCCCGGCACGTCCCACTCGCGCACGCGCTCCTGCTGTTCGGCGGTTAGCCCTTCGTAGAGGACCACGTACTCGGGACTGTGGCGATTCTGGACCCGCTGCCGGAAGCGCCCGGCCGGCGTTCCCGTGAGGTCGGCCAGCCGCTCGTAAAAGGACGCGGCCTGCTCCTGAAATCCTTCCACGGTCGGATCAAGGGCGAGCTCGTACTGGGCCGTGTTGATGGCCAGGGAGCGGCCCGCCCGGTCCAGAATGCGACCGCGCATGGCCGGAATCTCAACCGTCGACTGCGCCTGTTCCTGTGCCTGCGTCCGCAGTTCTCCCCGATCCGCGACCACAACCCAGCCCATCTGGGCGGCCACGGTCACCGGCACAATGCTGAGCAGCGTCAGCATCATGTACATCCGGGTCCGGATTTGATTCTTGGGGCTCATTGCAGTTGCAGATTTCGGGGGGCGAATTGTGACTGTTTGTCTTCCGGCATTGGCACTCCGAATAGTTCTAGTCGTCGACGCTGACCGGCGGACCGTAGGCGACGCTGGCCTCCAGGCCCAGCTCCCGGGCCCGCTCGTAGATCACATGCGGGCTCGTCTTGCGGTCGTAGATCCCCTGGAGCCGGTTGTGCTGCAGGTGCAGTCGTTGATTTTCCGTGCGGGCCTCCTGCACCTGGTTCAACAGGTCCTTCGTGGCGTGCACGTGCCCCACATAGAGCGTAAAGACCCCGGCCACAAGGAGCACCAAAAGCGCAAACCGGCCCGTCGACATCCGTCGCAGAAACGACCCGTCGGACGACTCACGGTGGCGGCGGTTCTTGGGGCCTTCCAGGTCGGTCCACCCCGGCAGGGCCGTGCCGTGCCGCGACCACCCGGAGCCTCCTCCTTTCGAGGCGCTCGCCGCGGCGCCGTCCCCACGCGGTGCCCGTCGCCGCGCGCCGGACCGGGTGGACCGTCCGCTCGATATGGAAGGCTTTCGTCGGCTCATAAGAAAAAAGAGAGGCCGTGCGCGCACCGGCCCTCCGCCCTGCGGCGGACGGAGCGGCGGGCGCTACGGTCAGCATGTGCGTATGGACTGTGAGAAAGAGCGTCGTTGCATCGTGCGAACGCGCCGCGCCGGAGACTCACGGGACCGGAGGCCCTGCCTCGTCATCATCCCGGCGCTCGGCCACGCGAAGGCGGGCGCTTCGAGCCCTCGGATTCGCGTTTACCTCCGCCTCACTCGCCTCGATCGGACCGCGGGGGCGTTCCTCCCAGGGCGCAACGAGGGTGCCGTAGAGGTCGCGGCGCGGTGTCCCCTCGAAGTTGCCGTAGCGGAGATAGCGCTTCACCCGTCGATCTTCCAGGGAATGGTAGCTAATCACAGCCACGCGGCCGCCGGGGCGCACCACTTCGGCACTCTGCTTTAGGGCACGCTCCAGCATCTCCAGCTCAGAATTGACTGTGATGCGGAGTGCCTGAAAGACCCGAGCAAGAGTCTTTACCTCGTCCGGGGGCGGGACCGCTCTGCGCACGACCTCGGCCAGGGCCCCGGTCGTTTCGAGCGGTCGGGCACCAACGATGGCATGAGCGATGCGGCCCGCCCGGCGCTCGTCGCCATAGTCGCGCAGGGCCTCGCGGAGGTCCCCCTCCGGCCACGCGTTGACGACCTGGTGGGCCGTAAGGCCGCGCCGCGGATTCATTCGCATGTCGAGCGGCCCGTCGTGTTGAAAGCTGAATCCTCGCTCGGGGGCGTCGATCTGATGAGACGACACTCCGAGGTCGAGCAGAAGACCGTCGACCGGTCCCATAGCTTCGGCCTGAAGGAGGGCCTTCAGGTTGCCGAAGTTTCCACGGACGGCCCGGAAACGACCGGCTTCGCGGGCGTCGGACAGGCGGTCGCGGGCCGTGTTGAGAGCCTCCGGATCCTGGTCGATGCCCAACACGAAGGCGTCGGGTCCCAGGCGGTCGAGCAGGGCACGGGCGTGCCCGCCTCCCCCTAGGGTCGCGTCCACGTATCGCCCCTCGCGGGCCGTGACGAGTCGCGTTCGTACGTCGTGTGAAAGAACAGGGGTGTGGTACTCCGTCGCGTATTGCAACGGATCCTCGCGATCACATGGTGTGTCATCGGGGGGCGGCATAGGATTTCGCCCATCAGTCGTGCTACATGCCCATCACGCTTTCGGCGAGCGTCTCGTAGTCGTCGGGCTGTTCGTTGAGGTATTCGTCGAACAGTGCCGGGTCCCAAATCTCGATGTGGTCGAACGCCCCGAGGATGAGGGCAGAATCGTCGAGATCCGCAAACTCAATCAGCGGGTTCGGGATGCTGATGCGTCCCTGCCCATCGAGCGAGACCTCGTTGGCCCACATCATGATGATGCGGATGAAATCTCGGGATTCCCGGTTGTACATGTTCAGCTCGCCGATTTCCTCCTCAATCGAGGACCAGCGGTCCATCGGATAAAGGAAGATGCAGTCTTCAAAGCCGCGCGTAATTGTAAAGGTGCCCTGAGCCTCCGGAGACATGGCATTCCGCATCTTGGCCGGGATGGCGACCCGGCCCTTGCTATCTACGGAATATTCAGCCTGCCCTTTGAAGACCATGGATGCGAGGACGGCGGCACCATATGCGGCCGTTTGAGAAGGTTGGGAATCGCGGCGAGTACGGTAAGCGGAACCCCCTGGGAGCGTTCCCCACTTTTCCCCACGCGTTCCACAATGTACGGAGGATCCCCCCAATGTCAAGGCAAATCGCCGTTCAAAGCCGATTATAGGGGCTTCTTTTGCATGTCCAAACGATGTGCACATGCGAAATTCCTGGGACACCTCCGCCTCTACCACCTGCAAGTGAAAGTATTTTCACCACCTAAAAATGGTGGGTAAAAACATTTTCACTCCCCTCCTCTTGCCGTCCTGAGGTCTTCCACATATGTTAGGAGCACGCCGTGCACCTGGGCGCCAACCGTCCCCCTTTTCCCGATCGACTCCTCTCGGTTCTGTGGCCCGCGATCGTCTTACTCAGCGTCAGAACGAGGCCTACGAGTTTATCCGGGGGTACATGGACCGGCACCGCAAACCCCCCACGATGAAGGAGATCGGGGATGCCCTTGGCATCTCGTCGACCAACGGCGTATACAAGCTTCTTCAGACGCTCGAAAAGAAAGGATGGATCGAGCGCGAGAAACACGCCGCCCGCGGCATACAGCTCAAGGACGAAGACCGTGACCCATTTGGCATGGGCGGCGGCGCCCCAAGCCTTCCGGTCGTGAGCCGTACGGCCAGCGACGAACCCGAACGGCTGCGGGAGCGCCCCCGAGGCACCCTCTCCGTGGACCCTCAGCTGCTCCGAGAAGCACACGACTCAGATGCCTGTCTGATCGGACGGGCCGGCGATGACGGCATGAACGGGGCCGGCATCCGGAAAGGCGATCTGCTGCTGATAGAAGAGCTGGACTGGGACGCCATTGAGAACGGCACGCTGGTGGCCGTGCTGGTCAAAGAGCAACTCCTCCCCCGAGAGTACTACTTTGCCAACCGGCGCATTCACCTCCGCCCGGCCGACCGGCACTACACGGAAGAGACGTTTCCTCCCAAGGATCCGGGCTGTTACGTCATCGGCCGGCTCCTTGGACTTCTCCGCACGCTTTAATCGCGCCCGCGGTCGCACGGGCTTGTTTCGGGCTACATGTCCGCCGAGGCCAGCGGCACGGCCTCACGTTCTGGGGGCTGTGGCGTGGAGACGAGATCATGCTCGTGGGCGTAGGTGGTACACGCGCGCAGAAAGGACTGGAAGAGTGGATGTGGGTGCCCCACCGTGGTCTTGTATTCCGGGTGGAACTGCACGCCAAGAAACCACCGCTTATTGGGCAGCTCCATGATTTCCACCAGGTCGGTATCCGGGTTCACGCCGGTGAAGCGCATCCCCTCTTCCATCAGCTTATAGCGAAGGACGTTGTTCACCTCGTAGCGGTGCCGATGACGCTCCTGTACCAGCTCCGCGTCGTAGATGTCGCGGGCACGGGATCCCTCCTGCAGTCGGCAGTCATACGTTCCCAGTCGCATCGTGCCGCCTTTGTCCGAGATCTCCTTCTGCTCCTCCATCAGGTCGATCACCGGGTAGGAGGTGTCCTCGTCGAACTCCGTAGAGTGGGCGCCCTCCCAGCCGCAGACATGGCGCGCAAATTCGACGATGGCGCATTGCATCCCGAGGCAGATGCCGAAGAAAGGCACGTCGTGCTTGCGGGCGTACTGGGCCGCGAGGATTTTGCCCTCCACCCCCCGATCCCCAAACCCGGGCGCCACCAGGATGCCCGCCACATCCCCGAGCACCGCGTCCGTATTGCCAGCCGTGAGATCTTCCGACAGCACGTACTTCACGTCGACCTGCACCTCGTCCGGCACGCCGGCGAGAATGAAGCTCTCGGTGATGGACTTGTAGGCGTCCTGGTGCTCAACGTACTTGCCGACCAGGGCAATGGGGATGGTCTCCTCCGGATTCTTCAGCTTTCGGAGGAACTCGATCCACGCGTCGAGATCGGGGGCGTCCTGGCAGACCGACGCATTATGGTCGGGGTAAAAGCGGTCGACCACCAGTTCCCCCATCCCCTCGTCCCGAAGAAGGAGCGGCACTTCGTAAATCGTCTCCGCATCGAGCATCTGGACGACGGCCTCCTCCTCAACATTGCAGAAGAGCGAAATCTTTCGCCGCACATCCGCGTCGATGGACCGCTCCGAACGACAAATGATCGCGTCGGGCTGCAGGCCGTGGGCGAGCAATTCCTTCACGGAGTGCTGCGTGGGCTTCGTTTTTAGCTCCCCGGCCGCGCGCAGGTAGGGGACGAGTGTGAGGTGCGTGATGATGGTGTTGCGGGACCCCAGGTCGTTGCGCAACTGGCGGATCGCTTCCAAATAGGGCTGTCCTTCAATGTCGCCCACCGTGCCGCCGATCTCGGTAATGACGACGTCGTAGTTGCCCGTCTCTCCCAACTTCAGCATCCAGTGCTTGATTTCGTCGATGATGTGGGGCACAACCTGCACGGTTTTGCCCAGGTAGGCGCCCTCCCGCTCCTTGGAGATGACCTCCATGTAGACCCGGCCGGTGGTGACATTGTTGGCCTGGCTGGTGGGCTGGTCGAGAAACCGCTCGTAGTGGCCCAGGTCAAGGTCGGTCTCGGCGCCGTCGTCCGTCACGTACACCTCGCCGTGCTCGTACGGGTTCATCGTCCCCGGATCGACGTTGATGTACGGGTCGAACTTCTGAATCGTGACGTCAAGGCCCCGGTCGGCCAGTAGGCGGCCCAGGGAGGCACTGAAGATGCCTTTGCCGAGCGAGGAGGTAACGCCGCCGGTGACGAAAATATACTTGGTCTGCACGGCAGGGAGGGCGTGGGGACGAGGAGCAGATGCGAGAGGCAACACGCCAGTCAAGATAGACCGGGCCGTTTCCTTTTATCAATGGACACCGGAATGAGATTCCATCCGCTCCCCGCGCGTCCTTCCCTCCGCCGGCCCCTTGGACTCGAGCCCGGCTCAGGTCCCCTACTCCTCCCGCGGCACCGGATTCAGAGGATCGGCCGGCTGCACGTTGGGAATGGCCACGTAGGCGTCGATCGCCACGATCGACCGACGCAGGTCGTCCGGGAGGAATCCCCAGTCGAAGAAGCGGGCGCGGAGGGCGCGCATATCGATAACCGTGACCTTGTCGTCCCGAAGATGATCGGCGAAGGGGCTGTCCTCTGCTCCGATCCAGGCGGTGCATTCCCCCCCGCCGCCCTGCCCGGTTTTCGGAATGGTCCCTCCTGTGCAATCGGCCATCACGTGAAAGGTCTCCTCGTCCCGGGCACGGGCCCACTCGGCCATAAAGCCTCCAAGCGGGATGAAGAGGTCGTCCTCCTGGTGCTTGGCAGTATGCGCATTTTTGTGGAAGACCTTGGGCGCCTCCCCGCGTTCGGCCTCCCACTCCCGAATGTGCTCGACCAGCTGCTCTTTCATGAGGGCTTCCCGCCGGGTCCGACTTTCGAAGAAGGTGATATCGGTCGTGTCCCGCACGTACGGGGCGTAAATCATGTTGCTCTCCCGCAGGGCGTCGATGCGGGCCAGTGCGTTCTCGTCTCCATGGGGTTCGAAGGCCGCTCGGAGCGACTGAAAGGCCGACGGCGGCGCAGCGGCAACGGCAGGGCCGCTCTCTCCTCCCCAGTCCTCCATCATCTGTTTGCGAGCGCGCTGTACCGCCTCCTGCTCGCGGTCCGTCTCGGCCTGATCGGCCAGCGCGTCCAGGTGCATCGGGAGACTATAAATAAACTCGTAGTCGACCCCCCAGATTGTCGCACCAGCGTCCGTCATGCGGTCGGCCATCCGGGCCTCCTCGCTCATGTGGAGAAACGGAATAGGGGGGCCCTCATAGCGGGTGATGAGGTCTTTCAGGGCCGAATAGCCGCCCCGGTGAAGGGCCTCGTCCGCCGCCCGGGCCGCAAAGGGACCGATTTCCAGCGCCACGGGGCCGTAGCCGTCGTCCGCCAGTCGTTCGTAAAGGGTCGCGGCGACGGCCGGGATTTGGACTGTACCGTGCCGTTCGGACATTAGAAAATGGTCGACCTCCGCGCCGCGCGCCTCCAGCCAGTCGGCGCCGGGCCCCGTGAGCTCGCCGTCTTCAAGCGTCGCGTGATACGTGTTGGCGGCCACGAGGCTGTCGAAGGCTGCACGCACCGCCGCCGAGTCCGGCTCTTGGGCCTGGATGGGGGCGGCGGGAAGGAGAAGAAGGACCGTGAACGCGAAAAGAAGGGAACGCGTCGACATCAGGGGCAAAGGGGCGATTTGTAGCAGGACACTCCAACCTCGGTCCGTTTGGGGACCGAGGGGAGTAGACAGGGGCATTCGCGTCCCGGTTGCACCTGCTTCTTCCGCCCCACCGAAGGAGACCGATCCCGCGCTCCCCATGCCCAAAGCGCCCTCCGCCCCGCCTTCATGCGGTTAGTTCTGCGCGACCTCGATCTCGAACGGCACGCGGATCTCGTCCCAGAGCAGCGCGGCGGTGCCCCTCGTGTCGGTCACATTCCCAAAGCGGAACGTCATCATCTCGTGGAATGGAGCGGACTCTGGGGTCACCTCAACGCGCAGCACGTCCTCACTCTCCTCGTACTGCGTGCCCCACTGGTTCGCTACGTCGTTGAAGATGATGGTCCAGGTGTCCTGGCCGGGGATTGTGTAGAGGGAGTAGGTGCCCGCCTCGATCGGCTCTCCCTCCACCCGCACGTCATCGGAGAAGGAGATCGTGGTGGCCTCGTTGGCCCCAGTGCGCCACACCTCGTCGTAGGGCACCAACTCGCCAAAGATGGTCCGGTCGTTCACCTGCGGGCGGCCGTAGGTGATGCGGACCTCGGTGGTGTCGATGGTCTGCGAGACCGCGGCGTTGGGACTGGTTCGGGCCTCGTCGTTGCCGCGCTCTTGGGCAACCGCCGGTGCCATGGTGCCGAGCAGAAGGAGCAGCGCGGGCAGGAAGGCACGCGCCAGAGAGGTCGGGGTTGACATGATAGGAATGGCGTTTGGAGTTGTATAATGGAGGGTACGCTCCGGCCCGTCCTCGGCCGGGCGATGGTGTCTACTGGGTGTCCGTGTAGTGCCGCAGCAAATCCTTGGTCGTGACGATGCCGAGAATCTCCCCACTTTCCACGACCGGGAGCGAGGAGATGCCATGGTCGAGTACAAGGGCAGCCGCCTCTTCCACGTCCGTCCCTGGCGCAACGCTAATGGGCTTGTCCCGCATAATCTCGCGGGCTGGCCGCGCCAGGGTGCGCACGTCGCGATGCTCCTCGCTGTACGTGTCGAGGAACGGGCTGAGGGCTCGGAGCACGTCCCGGTCGGAAATCACCCCCACCAGTGTGGTGCCGTCTGCTACGAGGAGGTGCCGAAATCCCCCCTCTTGCAGTTCGGACCGGATGTCGGAAAGGGCCGTGTCCGGTGCCACCGTCACGACCTCGTGCGTCATTATGCCATCGACGGTCATGGTATCGAAGAGCATTCGATCGGAAAGAAGGGTGAGGAGAAGCAGGCAATCTCATCCAGACGCCCCCGGGCGCCCCCGTCTCACGCCCTGGCAGTGCCGGACGAATCGCGTTCGATGTGCGACGGGGAGTTCATTGGAATGTGGCACTGCCAGAGCAATACTCAACTTGACCTGAATGGGTCCGGAGGCGGAGACGCGATCTTGCGGTCTACGGGAGGACCGATCCGGGTGAATCGGTGGGGCGCGGCGATGTTCACGGCCCGGTCGCCGATCCGAACACGACGGGGAAACGAGACTACAGTCTTCTACGAATTCTCGTGGACTGCCTCATTCAACGTCCGCTCCCATGACCCACACCGACGCCGGCGTGACCCTTGCGCTCATGCAGGGCAACATTGTGAAGCAGGAGGACGTGGAGGCCATCGTAAATGCGGCCAATGCGCAGCTGCGCACCGGCGGGGGCGTGGCCGGGGCCATTCACCGTGCGGCCGGGCCGGGGCTGACAGAGGAAACCCGTCCGCTGGCCCCCATTCAGCCCGGCGAGGCCGTCATTACCGGGGGGCACAACCTCCCAAACGAGTATGTCATTCACGTTCTCGGTCCCGTCTACGGGCGCGACGAGCCATCCGACGAACTACTTCGCGCTGGATACGAGAATGCCCTGGACCGGGCCGAGGAACATGCGGTGACCTCCGTGGCCTTTCCGGCACTCTCAACCGGGGCCTTCGGCTTCCCCATGGAGCCCGCGGCCCGCATTGCCCTCAACACGATGCTCGACCGGGCCCCAACCCTTGACTCCGTCACCCTCATCCGGTTCGTGCTCTTCGACGAGGAGGCCCTGCACACGCACGAGAAGGTACTCTCGTCCCTCCGAGACGACGCGTAACCCTCCTTTTTCGTCGCTGGCCTCCCTCCGCATGCACGTCACGTTCCTGGTCCCCCGCATTCACGACCGCCCCACAGGCGGCAATGTGTACAACCGGCACGTTGCCAAGGGCCTGCGTGCCCACGCTACGGTAGAGATCATTCCGTGGCCGCCCGGCGCCGATCTGCCAACCGCCCCCCTGCCGTCCGACCCCGTCGTCCTCATCGACAGCCTGCTGGCAAGCCGCCCCGACGACCTCGATGCCCTTCGAACGGCCCACCCGGCCGCCGCCTTCGTCCTGGTGGGCCACTACCTCCACTGTATCGATCCCACGGTGCCCGACGCGCCCGCCGCGGCCCCCGAGCGGGCGCTTCTCTCTTGGGTGGACGGCGTCGTGGTCACGAGCCCGTTTGCCAGGCGGGCCCTGGTGGACGAGGGCCTGGCGGCCCGGCGGATTGCGGTGGCGCCTCCCGGCCTCGCCCCAACCTACCGACGCCCGGTCGCGGAGCGCTCCCTCAACGCCCCGCCGCATCTATTGACCGTCGCCAGCCTGCTGCCGGGCAAGGGCCTGCCCCGCCTCCTCGACGTGCTTGCCCGCCTCGCGGACCAGCCGTGGACCTGGACCCTGGTGGGCGACGACACCCTTGACCCCGACTTCGCCGCGTCGCTCCGACGGCAGATCGACGCCCGCTCGTTTTCCGACCGCGTAACTGTGACCGGAGCCGTGCCGCCCGACGACCTCCAGGCCCACTACGACCGGGCCGACGTGTTCGTGCTTCCCTCCCGCTTTGAGACCTGCAGCATGGCCACCCGCGAGGCGATGGCGCGCGGCTGTCCCGTGGTGGCGTTTGCAGTCGGCGGCCTCCCCAACAACTTCGGCGACGCCCCCGCGGGCCGCCTCATCCCCCCCGACGACACGGATGCGTTTGCCTCGGCCCTGCGCTCCCTGCTCGACGATCCGGCCGCCCGCCGCCGGATGGGCCTCGCCGCCCGCAAGCAAAGCCAATCCTTTCCCTCCTGGCCCACTACCGCGGACCGCGTTCGCGCCGCGCTGCGCCGTCTGCGGTGACTGAATCGGTCGGGGCCTGCACCAGAATTGAGGGCGGAAGGCCGTTCGGCTGCACCGGGGGCAGCCCCGTCGTGTCGGCCCCTGCGCCCCGGTCGTGCGCGGCCAGCATGCGCACCAGCATCGAGTAAAGCGCCTCCTGTCGCACCCTGGGGCTCTGCTCCTGGAGCACCAGTCCGTCGGTAAACCCACGCCGGCGCACCTGCTCCACCAGCGAGGCGTCCGTGCTGAGAACGTGGAGGGGCACCTCGGTGCTCTCGGTGTCGAAGAGGGGCGGCTGGTGGTCGCCCAGGAGCAGCACCAGGCTGCCGTCCGGGGCCGTTTCGAGCAGGTGCTCGCGGAGCACCTCAAGGTCGTACGCAATGTGCCGGAGGTAGCGCGTGGACTGCGGCTGGTCGTAGATGCGGGGCCGGGTCAGGGAATCCGGCAGGAACGCCCCGGGCGGGCGTCCTTCTTGCTCCAGCGTGCGGCGCTTCGTCTCCTCGTCTCCATCCACCTCGTTGAACCGGCGCCAGTCGGGGAGGACGGGCGGCAGGCCGTAGTTCCACAGCGCGTGCGAGTCGACCGTCTCGAAGAAGAGAAAATACGGCTCCGTCCCGGCCAACTGCGTGTGGTGGGCAAAATTTAGGCTGTACTGGTCGGGCGCGTCGGCCAGACCGTACCCCGGCCCGTCGTACTGGAGGTCGTCGCGGTAGAGCGTCACGTCAAAATCGTAGATGTTTCGCGTGGGCAGGCCGGGCCGCTCGTAGGTGAAGGGCTGGAGGGCCACGGTGTGGTAGCCCTGCCGGTTGAGAAAGCGGACGAGGTGCGGCGCCCGGTCGGGCCGTTCCAGAAAGCGGTTGTACACGACCTGCCGATCGACCCGGACGCCAGTGAGCAACGAGGCAATGGCAAGCCACGACCGCCCCCCCTGCACCGGGGCCTCGGCCCGAGCGCTGGCCATGTGCCAGCCGTCCGCGGCGAGCGTGTCCTGCGTGCGACGCAGGAGGCGACGGTACGGCCCACGCAGGTCGGGGTGGCGCTCCAGAAGGGTGCCGTAGGACTCGACGGCCACAAGATAGATCGGCGGTCGTCGCTTCAGGGACAGCGAGTCGTACGCGGCGTAGGCCGAATTGACGGGGGCCGTGTCCAGCGAATCCAGCATAGATGCGAGCCGGACGGAGGCCTGGGCGTTGGCCCACGCCTTCGTGGCGACCGTACGCACCCGCACCCGGTCGTTCGACGTCTGGTAGGTGAGGTTTTCGGTGCCCCATTCAAGCGACGGCCCCACCACCAGCACCAACGGCCACGCCACGAGGTGCACCCCCAGGAGCACCCCTCGGCAGGCCCCATGCCCGCCGGCCCGCGCGATTACGCGCACGCCCCGTCGCATCCCCTCTGCCAACACCGCACACCCGATGAGAACCAGCCCCACCCACGCCGCCCCCGTCCACGTCGCAATGTCGGCGGCGAAATACGTCAGATTGTCCACAAACTCAACATCCTCATACAGGATGCCATTCCGTCGGAAGGCTGTGTATACCGCCGCATCGTACACCTGATACCCAACAACCAGCCCCACGCCGGCAAGCGCCCCGATCCGGACCGGCCCCTCCCACGCCGTTCCGGCGGCGTACACGAGAGCCGTCACCAGCACCAGCACCTCCGGACAGAGCGGCGCGTAGGGACTCGTCGGCAGCGGGGTAAGGAGGGACGGCAGTTCCGGCAACGCCTGAAGGCCCAGCACCGCGGCGCTGAACAGAAGCAGCGCTCGGAGTGGCGACGTAAGAGAAGCCGTCCAGTGATCAGACATGCAGGAATATTGGAAGTACCTGGGGGCTGTCGCTAGGCCCGAACGCCCGGCCCGGCCCGAATCACGAGCCGCGCCGTGGACCACGCAAACGAGAGGAGAAGCGCGCCCGCCGCCAGCACCACAAACGGTTCGTAGAGGTGCGGATACGGAAGGAAAGAAAACAAGAGCGCCCCCACCATGGCTCCGTACGCGTAGCGGGCCAGCGGGACGCGGGCCTCTGTTTTTCCCCGTGACGGAAGCAAAAAGAGCAGCACAACGAAGCCGTAGCGCAACAGGCCCAGCCCCACGATCCAGACGGGCAGCCGCCCCCCGAACACCGACAGGACACAGAGCACCAGCAAGAACAGGGCGTCGGCTTCCTTATCGAAAAACGCCCCGAACTCGGACGCAAGCCCGTTCCGACGAGCCCACCACCCGTCGATTCCGTCCGCAACCAAGAACAGCCCTCCGAGGAAAACGACGCCCCATCCACTCGTGGCCGCCACCGGAGGCAGGGCACCAAGAAGTAGCACTCGAAGGGCCGTAAGGGCGTTGGCCCCGCCGAACCGCCCAGGGCCGGTCCACCGTCCACGCACCATCCACATCAGCCCGCCCAGCAGGAGCCCTCCCGCCCCCAGCACAAGCCAGACACTCTCGGCCCACAGCGCCCCTGCCGCTGCGACGAGCATCGCCAACGCGTTCAGGAGCGACCAGCGCTCGATTGGGGTGGCAGAACGGAGGGCAGAACGACGCACGGGCGGTGGGAACGGTTGAAAAACGCCCTTCCTTCGGCGTGTCGAAAACGACGCACGCCTTCGGAAGGTCGGGGCGTAAATACGAAGGTCAGGTGAACATATTGGGGGCTACTCTGTTTCTAAGGGGCCTATCGTCCCGTGCACAGACGCGCCGCCTTGTCGCCGCGCCCTCCGATGCTCGCGCGTTCCTGTGTTTCCAGTTTCGAGAAGTCCCGGCCGTGGCCGGTTGCGCGCGCCCTTCTCGCGTTCGCCCTTTTGGTCACGTCTGGATTCGTCCTCCTCTGCCCCTGGCCCCTTCACGCGCAGAGGGCGGACCTTCAGATTGAGCCGATTGCCCCGTCTGCTCAGGCCCGGGCGGGCGTCTATCTGCTCCAGGACGGCCAGGCGGCGGCCGCCCGCGCCCCGCTCCAGGACGCTCTAGCCGCCGACTCTGCCCTCGTGGTGCCCGAGCACGGCGCCGTGGCCTACTGGCTGGGCGAAGCGTACGCCCGGACCGGGGACTCGGCGGCCGCCCGCCGCACGTGGCGCACGGGCCTTCGGCACCTGGCCCGCGCCGGCCGGTCCGATGTGCGGCTGACCGATGCATACCTGCACACCCTCAGTCCGCACCGGCTGCGAGGCGAGCGCCTGCGCGCCGTAGACCAGTACCGGCATCTGCTGGACGCCGTGGGGCCCGACACCTCGGCGGCCGTCGACTCCATTTTCCGGCGCCGGGTGGCGCAGATCGAGCCCCTCCTACCCGACGATGTCTTCGGCGAGGTCGTCGAGGGCGACCGGGACGAGGAGCCCTCCGCGTGGACGTTCCGGGCGGGGGCGGGCGAGGCCCTCCAGGCATGGTGGCGCAGCCTCGACCCCTTTCCGAACACCCCGGAGAATGAACGACTCGAAGAACACTTGACCCGCCTCGTCCAGGCACAACAGCAGTTTTCCTGCTCCGATGCCCCGAGCCATCTCGACGCCCGGGGAGAAGCCCACCTGCGCTTCGGATCCCCGCTCCGGCGGCATCCCCTCAGCTACCAGGACACCGAGTTTTTCCGTGAGGTCTTCCGGTTCGGCGTCCCCATTCCCCCGTCCGGCTTCCCCGCGGCCGAGGTGTGGGTGTATAGCCAAATTGACGACAGGGCCCACTACTTGTTCGTCGAAGAAGACGGATCGGATTGCTTCCAGGTGGCCACCGCAAACGACCTGCTGCCCTCCACCCTGCGGTACTCGCGCGGCAACACGGAACGCGGCCTCAACATCGCCTACTCCTCGCTGATGGCCCTGCGCGCCATGTACCGGGAGCTTGCCCTCTACCACATCGACTACGGCGGACGCTATCAGCAGATTGCGAACTATGCCAACTGGCAGGAAATGGAGGCCACGCTCGCCGACATGGGGGCATCGAGGGGGTCGACGCAACAGACCACCGTGGGGGCCGGCGTCGGTCAAACGCGCACCGTCTCCTCCAACCCCATGCTGGGCATCGATCCTCCCACCCAGTTCGTAAGCCAGATCGTCTCTCGCGCCGCCCAGGAGGACCGCCAGGTGGCCCGGCGCCGCAAAGAGCTGCTTCCGAACCAGCATACCGCTCTCCACGACGACACGCCCGAGTTGCCCGTGGCCATGCGCACGACCCGAACCCTCAACGAGGACGGCACGACTGAAACGCGCATCGACTGGGGCCTCGCGGCCGAAGACGCCGTGCTTCGCTCCGACACCACCGCACAGCCGTCCACCGTCCGGTTTGCCGCCACGCTGTCCGACTCCTCGCATACCCCCCTCTCGCGCCGCTCCTCCCACTACCGCCTCCCGGCCTCGCCTCCGCGCCGTGGGCAAGGGTTCGTTCCCGCCCCTCTTACGCTTGACGTCCCCTCGCACCAACACCACCTGAGCCTTCAGTGGACGCAGTACCGTCGGTGGACAATCTCCGACGGACCGGTGGGCGACCTGGGCCCCAAGCGGCGTCTGACCCTCGTCCGACTGGACTCCCTGCAGTCCCTCCGCGCCACGGGCCCCGTAGAGATGAGTGATGTGAATGTGCTCTCGCTCCCCGACTCGGTCTCGACCAACTCCGCCGACCTCCTGGATCGAGCCACGCCGTATCCCTTCCGGACCGTGACGCCGGACGCCCCACTCCTTCTCTCGTTCGAGCTCTACCACCTGTCCCGTGACGCCGACGACCAGACGCAGTACACCGTCTCGTATGAGGTGGAGGGACGCACGCGCCGGGGCTGGACGCGCCTCTTCCGGGGGCAGGACACCCAACAGACCGCCACCGAAACGACTGTGACCGGCTCTGCCCCCCGCACCGACGAAACCATTCTGCTCGACCTCTCACAGCTCGAAGCGGATGAAGACCAGGACGTTCGCGTGACGGTACGCGTGACCGACGAGGTCGCCGACGCCTCTGTTGCCCGAACGGTCGATTTTGTCCTGCAGGGCCAGGACGACGCGTAATCCACGAACTTGAACTGGGGCGGAGGGGTTGCCTTTTTCCCCTTGAGCCGTCGTTCTTCTTTCCCTGATTCCCATGTCTTTCCTCCCCCGTCCGGCCGACCGGGCCCATGGCCTCGCGGTACTGCTCCTTCTTTTCACCCTTTCCCCGTCAGCCACCGCGCAGCCGGCCCCCGACCCCACCACGCAGGTTGCCCTTCCATCGGCGGACCGGCTCGACACCCTCCGCGCCTATATCGACCGCACGTGGGGCACGCTCACCCGCTCGCACGACGATCTCCTTGATGCCCTGCCCGACGAGAAGGTCGATCACGAGCCGGGGGCCCCGTGGCCTCTCTATGTGGCGGCCTCCGAGGACACCGCGGCGGTGGGACAGCGCCTCCGCCGGTCGCTGAGTGCCGACGAATGGGCGCAGGTCGACCTGAAGGTGCTCCCCGAGAATCCGCGCGAGCACATGGACGCGATTGAGCCGCACGGGCTGCTCTACCTGCCGCACCCGTATGTGGTCCCGGGCGGGCGCTTCAACGAAATGTACGGCTGGGACAGCTACTTCATCTCTGTAGGACTCTTGGAGGCGGGGCGCGTCGAGCTCGCCAAGCACATGACCGACAACCACCTCTACCAGGTGGAGCACTACGGCACCGTCCTCAATGCAAACCGCACGTACTACCTCACCCGGTCTCAGCCGCCCTTCCTGGCCACGATGGTGCGCGACGTTTTCGAAGCGACAAAAGACACCTCGTGGCTTGCCGACGCGGTGCCCGTCCTTCGCGAGTACCACGACTACTGGACCGAAGGGCCGCACCGCGCCGGCGACACAGGTCTCTCACGCTACTACGGCCTGGGCGAGGGTCCCGCGGCCGAGGTCGTTGCCGGTGAACAGGACGATCAGGGTCGCACCCACTACGACCGCGTTCGGAGGTACTACCGAGAGAACGACATCGCCTTCTACGACAAGGACCTGTTCTACGACGCCGAAGCCGATACGCTCACGGCTCTCTTCTACAAAGCCGACCGGGCGATGCGCGAATCCGGGTTTGACCCGTCCAACCGGTTCGGCCCCTTCAACGCCGGGATTATTCAGTACGCGCCCGTTGGGCTCAACAGCCTGCTCTATCAGTACGAGCGCGACGTGTCCGCCCTCATGTCCATCCTGGGCCGCTCCGACGCAGCCACGCAGTGGGGCCGCCGCGCCGAGCGGCGGAAGGACCGCATCAACACCTTGCTCTGGGACTCAGAGGCGCACCAGTACCGCGACTACAATTTCCGCACGGAGACGCGGAGCGATTATCCCTTTGCCACAACGTTCTACCCGCTGTGGACAGGACTTGCGGCCGACTCCCAGGCCACAGCCACAGCCGAGGCACTCTGGCGGCTGGAGGCGCCGGGCGGCCTCCTCACCAGCGCCCGCATCACGGGCAACCAGTGGGACGCCCCCTTTGGCTGGGCCCCGCTCCAACTGATCGCCGTGGAGGGACTCCGCCACTACGGCTACGACGCCGCGGCCGACCGCCTCTCGGCCAAGTTCGTCGACCTCGTAAGCAAAGAGTTTCAGGAGCACGGGGTCATCCTGGAGAAGTACGACCTCGTGCAGCGGGAATCGGACGTCTCGGCCGGCATCCAGTACGGCTACAGCGAAAACGTCATCGGCTTCGGCTGGACCAACGCCGTGGTGCTCCGCCTGCTGGAAGGGTTGCAGTAGCGGGTCGAAGCCAGGATGTATGGAGGGACGGACGGCGCGGACAGGGAAGCGCAGGATCGTGACCGCAAATCGCTGTACGCCTCCCGCCATGCCTCCCCCTCCATTCCCCCAGCCCTAATACCCCACCACGATGCCGTCCTTCCGCATCTCCGTGCCGCCCCAGTACACCTCCTCCTCCGGGTCCCACAGGATGGCCTGGTAGCCGCCGTAGCCCCCCGCGCCGATGCTCACGTCGTGCCCGCGGCCCCGGAGCGAGTGCACCACGCCCTCCGAGACCCCGCTCTCTAAGCGGAGCGTCCCGCGCCCGTCCATCGCGTCGCCCGTCGGGGAGCTATTCCCGTAGTGCCGGTAGCGCGCCGCATCGCCCGCCGCCTGCACGTTGAGGCCAAAGTCGACGATGTTCATGAGCACCTGCACGTGGCCCTGCGGCTGCATCCCGCCGCCCATCACGCCGAAGCTCAGAAACGGCTCCCCGTCCTTCTTTGCGAACGCCGGAATGATCGTGTGGAAGGGCCGCTTGCCCGGCTCGTACACGTTCGGGTGATCCTCCTCCATCGTAAAGAGCTGCCCGCGGTTCTGGAGCATAAAGCCCAGGTCGTCGGGCACGAGGCCGCTGCCCATGCCGGTGTAGTTGCTCTGAATGAGCGACACCATCATGCCGGTCGAGTCGGCCACCGTCAGGTAAATCGTGTCGCCCTCTTCGAGCTTCGCGTCCGCCTGGGAAAGAGCCGTTGGGGACCCGTGGGACGGCGCAGACAGCACCTCGTCCATCTCGATCTCCTCGCGCCGCTCGGCCGCGTATTCCTCAGAGACGAGCTCTTCAACCGGGACATCAGCGAAATCCATGTCGGCGTAGAAGCGGGCCCGGTCCTCGAAGACGAGCTTCTTGGCCTCGGCCTGCACGTGAAGGTAGTCGGTCGAGTTGTGCCCCATGTCCTCAATGTCGTAGCCCTCCAGGATCTGAAGCATCTGGAGCGCAGCGATGCCCTGCCCGTTGGGCGGCAGCTCGTAGACCTCCACGCCGCGGTAGTCGACCGACACCGGGTCGACCCAGTTCGCCTCGTGCTGCCGGAAGTCCTCCATCCGGAGGTAGCCCCCAGTGCGCTCGGCGTAGTCGGCAATCGTCTGGGCAATTTCGCCCTCGTAAAAGGCCTCCGTGCCGTTCTCGGCCATCGTCTCGAGGGTGTTCGCAAGGTCCGGGTTGCGGAAGATCTCTCCTTCCTTCGGCGCCCGCATCTCCCCGTCGTCCCCCTCGACCAGATAGACATCCCTCCAGTTGCCCTCCGGAATCCGATCGTCGTTTTCGCGAAAGGAGTCAACGTTGCCCTGCCAGTAGTAGGCAATGACATCCGAGAGGGGAAACCCTTCCCGGGCGTACCGGATGGCCGGGCGCAGGTCCTGTTCAAGCGAAAGGCTGCCGAAGCGCTCGTGCAGCTTGCCCCATCCGCTGGCAGTGCCCGGGACGCTCACCGGCAGGTGTCCGTAGTACGGAATTTCGTCGCGGTCGCCCAATTCGTCTTGCATGTCGCTGTAGGAGAGGCCGCGCGGGGAGCGCCCGCTGGCGTTGAGGCCGTAGGTCGAATCCGTCTCCGGATCGTAGACAATCGCGAAGAGGTCGCCGCCGAGGCCGTTGCCGGTCGGCTCCATGAGGCCGAGCGCGGCGTTGGCCGCAATGGCCGCATCGACGGCACTGCCCCCCTTCTTCATCACGTCCACGGCGATCTCGGAGGCGAGGGGCTGGCTGGTGGCGGCCATGCCGTTGGGGGCCGTGACCGGGCTACGTGCATAGTCGGGCCCGGTGAGACGGTCGCCGCCGCCGTCGCCGCTTTGGGCAGAGGCTGTTGGGATCCCAAGACAAAATGCCGCGAGCATCAGGAGGACGAGAACACGCATCCTCGGAAAGTGAAACCGGAACATAGCTTGCATAGGAAGGGCAAAATACGGTTGTGCAAACGGAGTTCTGAGTGCGCAATGGTGGGTGGGACAGACACGCCGCAGGCCTTTCAGTCAGACCTACTCATCAGTTAAGTCTAACCAACAGAACGATCGCACGAAACCTTTTCCATCTCCCCGCCCTCCGTTTTGTATGCCGTCCCGCTTTCCGGCGACAGTTCCTTGTCCGTTCGGAAACGGATCTCTTTCCTCTCAGACAATGAACCACAGTGACCTTTTCCTTTCCATTATTACGTATTATTGAAATAGAGAGGTCGTCCACATCTGTCTGAAAGATGCCGCGACCGGCCGTCCTACGGCTCCTCTCTCTCCTTTCCCGTTTTCCACTCAATTATCTGACAGAACCCGATGTACCGATTCACACCTGCGGTTTCATTGGTCGGCGCGTTTTTCCTCCTATTTGCCCTGACTGGTTGCGACTCCGGCGGTTCGAATGGAGAATCCGACAACAAATTCTCCCTCGACATCAGCCCTTCCGGCCAGTCTTCATCTTCGATCGAGGACATCGAAGAAAAAACGGTCGACGGATTCTCGTTTTTTGCCGATGGAGAGGTGAACGGCGAGCAGTTCTTCGCAATCTACCTAACCGGGGACAACTCACTCTCCGAGGAGTCGACGCCAGAGGGCCTCTTCGGGTGGATTGCTCGCGACTCCGGCCAGCCAAGCACC
>JBKHEM010000012.1:0-33159 GCA_046540815.1 Salinivenus sp. | reverse complement strand
TGTTGAACGGCGTTGGTTTGGTGAGCACCTGCCGCACGGACGTGTCCTCCGCCTTGAGGGCGTCGGCAAAGACCTGGTCCACGTAGAGTTTATTGCCGATCGTAAACAGCAGGTACGCCGAACTGAGGATCAGGCCCCCGTAGTTTGCCACCTGCCGGCTGCGCGCGGCTGGAGACCAAAAAAGGGCGGTGATGAGGCCCCCAAGCAGCGGGACGGTATAGAGCGGATCGATGATGAAAATGGTCGCCAGAATGACGGGGTAGTGACTGAACGGCCAGAAAATTTGGGTCCCGTAACTCGTCAGGCAGTCCAGCCCAATGTGAGTCAGCAGCACGGCACCGGCGAGTGCCATCCACCGCCGCTGGGAGGCGGTATCGGCGTGGACTCGGCGCAGCGCCCAGCCGACGAGTGGGGCCATGACGACCACAAAGAGAAGCGAGTGCGAAAGACTGCGGTGGAAAACCAGAGACTGCGCTTCGGTAAGAAACGGATTCGCAAGGACATCGAGATCTGGTAGGGTTCCAAGCGCCGCCCCCCAAAGCGGGGCTTTGTTGCCCGCCTGCCGTCCCGCGACGGCCTCGCCAACGGCGGCGCCAAGGGTAAGTTGGGTCAGCGAATCCATAGTACCTCAGTCGGATTGGACCAGGGAACGTGTGTTCGGCCGCCTTGTACGCCGCGACCTACTTGTATGAGCCTTTCTCTTTCCGCCGAACCCGTTACGTCCGATGCCAGCTGACCGCATGGCTTGTCGTGTCGCCCACGCGCGGGTCCGGGACGCGCACCACCACACGCTGAAAGACCTGATCTACAAGCTTTTTGAGCGGCGTCACCACGACTATGTCGGGGGGCAAGAAAAAGACTGGCTCACGATGGAGTTGATACAGTCGCTTCGACGCGAGAGTGAGATTTATCGGGAGGAGTTGAGCACCCAAACCAGTGGGCCCCTTCCGTTCGCGATCGGGTATTTCCGACTTCAGGGAAAGAGCCTTCGGCTCACCACCGACGAGGTGCCCGCGAATGTGGAGGGTCGAACTTTGGTTCGGCTCCTAAGCGAATTTTTGGAGCCGGGTGCCCGGTTTTGGTTTGGGGCCGAGGGGAACGGGTGGGAGATCCAGGGGCCGGACGAGGTGGTTGCCCTTGACCCGGAGCCTCAAGACCTGGAGGAGGAACAGAAAAACTGAAGTAGTGCCCGTTCTGCCTCCGATGGGGAGAGGCTTTCGAGAGGCGATCGCTCTTTCGGCAGGAGCGTAACCGTGCGGTATTTTCCACGATCCGGGTCGCGATGCTCTTTCACGCGCACGCCGAGGCTGCTGCCGCTCTGCGCCACAAGGCCGGTCACGGCGTTGGGGCGGTTGGGAAAGGGGTCCCCCTCTGGCAGGGCGGCCGCTACCGTGTCGAGAGCCTCCCGGGCGGCCTCCGGGCTGCAGTCCGATAGCCGGCAAAACAGGGCGACCGAAACGTCCAGATCGAACGCGATGTATAGGCGACTGAGGGTTGGATTGAAGGGGCGCCAGTCAAGGTCCAGGCGCCCGCACCCGTCCGTTGTTTCTCGGACGGCATCCACGAGGGCGGGAAAAGTTGCCTCCAGGTCCTGCGTGAGGTCCATGTATCCCCTCATTTCGCCCTGGAGGCCCGGAGACTGTTGCAGTCCTTCCGCTGCTTTCGTTGAGGCCTTTCGGAGCCAGGACTGGACCGCCGGGGCATTCGTCAGGCGCTCACTTACGGTCTGCAGGGAGGTGGAGAGATGAGGCTGGAATCGGGCCTTCCACTCGTCCTTCGAGCGGCGGGTTGCGTCTGGGGCCATTCTGCAGCAGATCCTGTGGCGAGAGGGGGGAGTGTGGGATTCGAAGGGGAACATAACCCCGTCGAATAGATCCAAATACGGCTCGCGTAGAATCAAAACTTTTCTCTTTGCCTGTGCCCAACCAACCCGCTACGTCGCGGCAGCCGAAGGCCATGCCGCTTGATGACCTGTCGGAGCACCTTCAACTTTCGAAGCAAACGATCGTTCGGTGGGCGGACCGTCACCTCATTGACGCGGATCTCTACTGGTCGCTCTCGGAGTCGAACCAAGAGATTCGCATGATCGATCTGACGGACGAAACGCTCGAATTCCTCGAAGACTTTGCGGCAGACTACCGGGACGACGTGGTAAGTCGAACCGAAGCCCGCCGCATCCTCAAGCAGATCGACCGAAAGAAGATCAAGAAGCTCATCCGGGCGGGGGACGTGCAGGACGTGGAAGTGGACGAAGAGACCCGCGTTGTCGTTGGGAGCCTGGAAGACTACCTAATGGAACGCGAACGGACGGAAGAGGAGGGCGAAGAGGACGACGAATAGGTGTGCGAGCCTTCTGGCATCAGGTAGCGTCGTCCTCAGCTTCGTCGGTGTCGAGCATCGCTTCTAGTTCTGGGCGCATTTCGTCAGTGGGAAAAATCCCCAGAACTCGTTTCACGACGTCCCCGTCGGTATTCACCACAAAGGTGGTCGGAAGGCCGTGAGTTGGCCCGTAACCCTCCTCCGTGGCTCCAGTGGGATCCACCACCACTGGGTAGTTGAAGTCAAAGTTGTCCATGAACGAGCGCACGGTCGACTCGCCCTCCTTGTCAAGCGAAATGCCCACCACCGTGAGGCCGTCGTCGCCAAGGGTCTCCTGAAGCTCGATGAGGTCCGGGATCTCCTCGCGGCAGGGCCCGCACCACGTGGCCCAGAAGTTCACCAGGAGCACGCGTCCATCCTGCTCGGCAAGGTTGATGCTTTCCCCATCGATGGTCTCTAGTGTCGTGTCCGGGACGGAATATGGATCCGGCTCATGCACACGGCTCTGCTGTACGTCCTGATTGGTCTTGGGCGCATCGGCTTCAGACGACTCAGTGTCGTCCCCGCAGCCCAAAAGGCTCACGACCAGTAAAGCGGAGAAAAAGGACAACGTGGAGACGCGGAGTAAGCGCATGGGGAAGAAGCAGATCTTGGTAGGCTACTCAACGGGAGTCCGGTGCAATTCCGTACGGAGCGTGTCGGCGGTTACGTTGAGGTGGGAGGTGTCGAAGACCGACTCGCGGTTTTGGACCAGGAGAACCTGAGGGCTTTCGTGGCGAACATCGAGCGTCTCCGCGATCTGGTCCGATAGGGCCCGGTTCTGTTGCACCACCACCCGGAACACCGGCAGGTCGCCCTCACGTGCCAGCGACTGCATTTCCTGGTTCGCCTTGTTGCTGATGGAGCAGGTGGAGCTGTGTTTGAAGACGAGAATCTGTTGGTCTTCCGATGCCTGGAGGGCCTTGCTCCAGTCGTCTTCGGATTCCAGCGGGCGAAACGGGTCGTTCGACATGGGATGAAGAGAAGATTCAACAGTCCTGCAGTGGAAAAACTGGGTACCGTGAGTCCGGATCCGTGATACACGTTGGGGGTGAACAATCGGTCAATAACGTCTAGCAGTGTGTCAGTGCTGATTGTTGGAGTACCCATTCAATCCACTGTCTTCCCGGACGGTGCGCTGGGAGAACGAGGCTGTGTCCCACGGTCTTGCCTTTGTCGCCAGTCGTTTTTCGCAAAGGGCCAATGTGATAGGATGGATCCCGTCTGGCACAGCCCCTTGAGTGGACACGAGGCGACGCGAAGCGAGGGCTGCCGTGTAGTGCAGTGGTATCCAGGCCGCAGCGCCTCCCGGAGGCCGGACCGGGATGGCAAGACAACATTGCGGGGTGACACAGCCCCAGTGCCCGTGCAGGAACGTGCCCTTTCGCGCAGCGTGAAACTGCCGATTTTTGTTGTTCTACTGTCGTTTTTATCTCTTGCTGTCCATGTCAACTGACGCTCATGGCGCTGGTGCCGTTCGGTGGCGTCTCGATGATCTGCACGACGATCCCGCCTCACTTCACGAAAGCCTGTCTCAGGCAGAAGAGGAGGCGGCCGCGTTTGCGGATCGGTACCGAGGGCGGGTTGCGGCGTTGGACGCCGACGCCTTGGCCGATGCGCTCTCGACTCTCGAGTCCATTCGGGACCGGCTGGGCCGGGCGTACGCCTTCGCCTCCCTCCACTGGTCAACAGACACAAACGATCCGGAGCGGGGGGCCTTGCTGCAGTCCGTGCGAGAAAAGTACAATCGCATTCATCAGCAGCTGCTGTTTGTGGAGGTGGAGTGGGCGGAGGTTGAAGAGGAACGGGCCGAGCAGTTGCTCGCGCAGGAGCCGCTTGCGGACTACCGGCACTACCTCGAGTTGGAGCAGCGTCAGAAGGAGCACACGCTCACGGAGCCGGAAGAGAAGGTCCTTTCGGAGAAGGCCGTGACGGGTCGGCAGGCGTGGACGCGGTTCTTTGACGAAACGGTGGGGGCCATGCGGTTCGAACTTGATGGGGAGACGATGACCCAGGAGGAGATTCTTTCGAAGCTCTACGAGCCGGACCGGACGCTCCGACGGGAGGCCGCACAGGCCTTTACGGACGGCCTTAAGGCGGAGGAATCCACGTTCACCTTCGTTTTCAACACGATCCTCGCCGACAAGGCCTCGACCGATCGCCTCCGCGGATATGACCACTGGTTGCAGAGCCGCAACCTCTCAAATGAGGTCGAAGACGAAACGGTTGAGTCCCTCGTCGCGGCCGTGACGGAGCGCTACGACCTCGTGGCTCAGTTCTACCGGCTTAAGCGTCGCCTGCTGGGTGTCGACGAGCTTTACGACTATGATCGCTATGCCCCTGTGGGTGAGGCCGATACGTCGTACGAGTGGAACGAGGCCCGCGACCTTGTGCTGGAGGCATACGCAGACTTTCACGACGACATGGCCGCTGTGGCGGGGCAGTTCTTTGAGAAGAACTGGATCGATGCCGCCTTGGCGGAGGGCAAGCGCAGCGGAGCCTTTAGCCACGGCACGGTGCCGAGTGCCCATCCGTACGTATTGCTGAACTACACGGGCAAGCCCCGCGACGTTCAGACGCTGGCCCACGAGTTGGGCCACGGCGTGCATCAATTTCTCTCCCGTGAGCAGTCGATCTTTCATCACGGTACACCGCTGACCACGGCCGAGATGGCGTCCGTCTTTGGCGAGATGCTCGTGTTTCGGCGCCTGCTGAACCGAGAGGAGGACCCGCGCAATCGGCTGGCCCTCATCGTGGCCAAGATCGATGACATCCTGGCCACTGTCTTTCGACAAGTGGCCATGAACCGGTTTGAACACCGCATCCACACGGCCCGACGGGAGGAGGGGGAGCTACAGGCGGATACGTTTGCGCGGCACTGGATGGAGACTCAGCGCGCCATGTTTGATGGCAGTGTGACGCTGGGCGACCACTACCGCCACTGGTGGAGCTACGTCCCCCACTTCCTCCATACGCCCGGATACGTCTACGCCTATGCCTTCGGTGAACTCCTTGTCCTGTCGCTTTATGCCCGGTACCAGGAGGCGGGAGAAGCCTTTGCGGATCAGTATCTCGACGTGCTTCGCGCCGGCGGATCGGACTGGCCACAGGCACTGCTAGACCCGCTTGGGGTGGATCTCCAGGATCCGGCGTTGTGGGAACAAGGGCTGAGTCACATTGAGTCGCTCATCGACCAGGCGAACGCCCTCGCGGCGGACACGCACGGGCGCTCGGAGGAAGCACGAACAGAGGACGCGTCTGTGTGAGGCTGCGGCCCGCTTGCGTTCGCTCACCGCAGCGGCTCTGCGATGTCCGAAAACGACCGTGCCCGAGGTCCATCCGTCTTTGCGGGCCACTGAGAGCGGGACCGTGGGCGGACAGGGGAGGCAGTGGACCTCGTCCCTGCTCGTTCCTACCTTTCCGATCCACATCTCGTTCTCGAATCAACACGCCACGCCTATGCTCGCCCTCAATGATCTGCTGATAGCGCGGACCTTTACGCCTGTGTCCAATCGGGCCGTTCGCCACGCATTGGATCTGGCGGCCCGGACCGGCGCCACGCTGCACGTACTTCACGTGGAGATTCTCCACGAACATGACAAGCAAAGCGGGACACGGACCCCTGCTTCGGGCCTTGACACCATCCGAGAGGAGTTGAAAGGAGAGGCCCGAGCCGCCCCCGCGGAGGCCCTAGACGCTGTGTCCATCCGCGAAGTCACCGAGCGGGATGTTGCGGCGGAGCCGGCCATTCTGAATTACGCCGCTCAGGAAGACATCGACCTCATCACCCTGGGTACGCACGGGCGTCGGGGTGCGAAGCGCATCCTGCTGGGCAGCGTAGCGGAAGGGGTCGTGCGGCGGGCCACGGCGCCCGTGCTCACCGTCCGCGGCGGCGAGCAGGCTATCCAACTAGATGCTGGGGCCGTGGATCGGGTTCTCGTGCCTGTCGACTTCTCAGAGCCGTCCCGCGAGGCGCTCCGGCACGCCCGAGAGGTTGCCCAACTGTTCGGCGCACAGATCGATCTGCTCTACGTCATAGAGGAGAACCTTCACCCGGCGTTTTACGTCGGGGGAGTGTCGTCCATCTACGACGTAGAGCCCGACATTGAGGAAAAGGCACAGGTTCATTTGCAGAAATTTGCCGATAAGACCCCGGGGCCATCCGTCGATCTGCAGGTCCACGTGGCTCCTGGCCAGGCCGCCTCAGAAATTCTCGCCTTCGCGGACGAGAACGACACGGATCTCGTTCTGACGGCCACCCACGGACGGACGGGGATGGAGCGGTTTCTTCTTGGAAGTGTGGCCGAGAAACTGGTCCGGCACCTGCAATGCCCTGTGCTCACAGTCAAGACCTTCGGCAAATCCCTTGTGGTGGACGCAGAGTAACCCGACGACTACGACGTCCCAACGGCGGCGGCCCGGTTTGCGCGGCTGATGGCCTTCCATTTTTCGGTGCGGAAGCGGTAATAGACGACGGCCGCTGGGATGCCGGTTTCTAGGACAAGCGCGGCGTAGAGGCCCCAGAGGCCCACCGCGGTGGTGGCACCCACGTATGCGGCGGGCAGAGAAAAGGCGAAAAGGCCGAGCAGCTGACCGTAAAAGGGCCAGGTGGTGTCCCCGCTCGTCCGCAGCGGGCCGAGCGCCCCATTCATTAGGCCCCAGAGCAGCACACTCACGCACGTAACCCGGATGAGCGCCGCGGTTGTGGCCAGCGTTGTCGGGTCGCTTACGAAAAGCCGGCTCACGGGATCGGCCAGGGCAAAGACGAGGGCGCCCGAGAGGGCATACACCGCCACCGTGAAGCGGAGCGCGTCGTGCGCGTAAGCGTCGGCCTGAGTCTGGTGGCCGCGCCCGAGAGACTGCCCCACCAGGCTACTCGATGCCAATCCAAAGCCCCAGCCCGGTGTGTTCATGAGGGCCCGCACCCGGAGGGCCACCACGTAGGCCGCGACGATTTTAGGACCAAACAGGCCGACGATGGCCAGCATCGGAAATTGGCCGCCGTTTTGGGCGACTTTTCGCAGGGCCAGGGGCGTCGAAATGCGGAGGAGTAGTCGCACGGTCTTTGGATCCCAGTCAAGACGCGACCAGTCGATTTGCACGGGCACGGTTCCGACGAAAGGTAGGCGGCCGGTGCCCAGGGCCCAGCCGAAGAGCACCACCCCGGCGATGCTGCCCACCACAGTTCCGATCGCGGCCCCGACGACTCCGAGGCCGAAGCCGAAAATGAGCACGGCATTCAGCACGATGTTCGCCGCGGCCCCGCCGGCCCGGACCACCATAGGTGTCCACGCGTCGTCGGCGCCGATCAAGGTCCGGCTCCCGATCAGGTTGAGAGCGGCAAAGGGCATGGCGAGGCTTGCCACCCGAAGGTACCGGACGCCGTATTCGATGGCCTCTTCCCCCGAGCCGATAAGGCGGATGAGGGGCTCCGGCACGGACCAGAAGAGGACGACCAGGGGAAGCGTCACGGTCAGGGCGAGGACGATGCTGCCCTTGACGGCGGCGCCGATGTCATCGGCGTGATCGGCGCCGTACCGCTGTGACACCAGACTGATCGTTCCCCCCGCAATGCCGCCGCCCAGCATGTAGGTCATGGTCCAGAAGGGGACCCCGTAGCCGACGCCCGCAATGGCGGAGGCCCCGAGGGCCGTGCCGACCATTGCGACATCAGCCGTGGCCTTCGACATCCGGGCGATGCCGGTCACAATGCGCGGCCAAGCCAGCTCCGAGATGCGACGCCCCCGCCGGGCGTCAATAAGGCCCATATGGGAAAGTCCGCGTCCGATGGCTTCGACCAGGGCGCGGATGGGGTTGAGGAGAGACTGAAAAATGGAATGGGGTCTCTGCGGTTAAATAACCAAACTCACTTTTTTATAACGGACCGGCGGAGGGCGCCGTTGCCAACGCAGGGTGAAGGGGAAATCCGCAGCCGGACTATAACACAAGCCTCACAGTCAAGTCCCCGAGGATTGAGGTCCCCGAGGGCTGACAGCAAGGTGGTACCGTTATTGCAAGAAGGCAGTCTCCACCAGGAGCACACGTGGGGGCAGGTGCGTGTATGACATCTACCCTCATGACTTCTGTCGACTGGTACGTCCCGATGAACCAACTTCGTGCCCACGACGAGCTTATTTTGATGTGGAGTGGGGGAAAGGATGCGGCGCTGGCCCTCGATGTGCTTCATAGCCAATCTCCCCGACGAATTGGAGCACTGCTCACCACCGTTCGCGATGACGATCAGACGGTGACGATGCACGGGACGCCTCGGTCCCTCATCGAGCGGCAGGCCGATCGCCTCGACCTGCCCCTCCACATCATGTCAATCCCCAATGGGGCCTCGAATGCGGTTTATGAAAAGGCCCTTCACGAGACGCTCCAGCCGATCGTTGAGCAAGGATCCACAACGGTGGTTGCCGGCGATCTCTTCCTCGACGACGTGAAAGCCTATCGAGAGCGGGTTCTTCGAGAGGCTGGGGTGCGTCCGCTTTTTCCGCTCTGGAAGCGAGACACCGACTGGCTGGCCCGTCATTTTCTTCGGCGGGGTTACCGAGCCCTCGTGGTCTCAGTAGATTCGGTCCAGCTCGATCCGAGCTTCGTTGGGCGCACGTATGACGAGGCGTTTTTAGAAGCGTTGCCAGCCTCGGTCGATCCATGTGGAGAACACGGCGCGTTCCACACCCTCGTGGTGGACGGCCCGCCGTTTCGAGACCGCGTGCCCGTGCGAGTGGTGGGAGCGCAGGGGGACGGGCGCATGCACTATGCGACGCTCGAATGGGACGAGTAGAACAACAAAACGCCCCCGCTCCGGGAGGGAACGGGGGCGCTGAGGGGGAGGAGGGAGGATGTGAGGGGTCGGTTAGTCTTCTTCGTCCGTCTCTGTAGCGGCAGATGCCTCCTCGGAGGCATCCTCGTCTCCGGCGTCCTCGCTTTCAGCCGCCGCAGCCGGATCGGCTGCTCCGTTCGTCTCGGCCGGTTCATCCAGCGCTTCGCTCTTCACGACCTCGAAGGTAAGGTGCCCGTCCTCATCCTCGTGTGTGATGAGCACGGTGTCCCCTTCGCTGATTTCGTCGTGGAGAATATCCTCGGCCATCGGGTCCTCCACAGATTTCTGGAGGGCGCGGCGGAGCGGGCGGGCGCCATACTTGGGATCAAAGCCCTTGTCCGTGAGGAACTCCTTGGCGGCCTTGTCGAATTTGAGCTCTAGTCCGAGCTCCTCGGCCCGCTCAAAGAGATCCTCCGACATAATGTCGATGATCTCGAATATATTCTTCTTGTCGAGCGGGTGAAAAACGATAACATCGTCGATCCGGTTCAGGAACTCCGGGTTGAAGACATTTTTCAGCGCGTCCTCCACGGTGGACTTCATGGACGTGTAGTCCATGTCGTCGCTGCTCTCGGACTGGGAGAAACCAATGCCCTTGCCGAAGGACTTAATGTCCTGCGTGCCGATGTTGGAGGTCATGATGAGAATGGTATTCCGGAAGTCCACCCGGCGGCCCATCCCGTCCGTCAGGATCCCGTCGTCCAGGACCTGAAGCAGAATATTGAAGACATCCGGGTGGGCTTTCTCGATCTCGTCCAGCAGGATCACTGAGTACGGCTTCCGGCGCACCTTTTCCGTGAGCTGGCCGCCTTCCTCGTGACCGACGTATCCCGGAGGGGCCCCCACGAGTCGACTCACGGAGAATTTCTCCATGTACTCGCTCATGTCGATGCGAATGAGCGAATCCTGCGACTCAAAGAGATACTCGGTGAGCACCTTGGCAAGCTCCGTCTTTCCAACGCCGGTGGGACCGAGGAAAATGAAGGAGCCAATCGGCTTTTCAGGATCTTTCAGTCCGGCGCGGGTCCGCCGAATGGCTTTCGACAACTTCTCGATGGCCTCGTCCTGACCAACGACCCGTTCTTTGAGCGCCTCCTCCATCTTGAGGAGCTTCTTCTGCTCCGGTTCGCTGATCTTGTCGACCGGAATGCCGGTCATCATGGCCACCACGTGGGCAATGTCTTCTTCGTCCACGTCGTGAATCTCAGTCTCGGCCTCTTCCTCCCATTTCTTCTTGGCTTGCTCCAACTCTTCCTGGAGCGTCTTCTCCTTGTCTCGCAGTCGGGCCGCCTCTTCGAACCGTTGGCTCTTCACCACCTCGTTCTTCTCCTCCTGCACGTCCTCGATCTTTTCCTCGAGTTCCAGGATTTCGGGGGGGACCGTGATGTTCGAGAGGTGCACCCGGGCGCCCGCCTCGTCGATCACGTCGATCGCCTTGTCGGGCAGGAACCGGTCGGTGATGTAGCGGTCGCTCAGCTTGACCGCCAACTTGACGGCTTCCTCCGAGTAGCGGACGTTGTGATGCTCCTCATAATACGATTTAATGTTCGAGAGGATGTTGATCGTCTCCTCCGGCGTCGACGGGTCGACCACCACCTTCTGGAAGCGACGGTCGAGGGCGCCGTCCTTCTCGATGTTCTGACGATACTCATCGAGGGTTGTGGCGCCGATGCACTGGAGATCGCCGCGGGCCAGGGCCGGCTTGAACATGTTCGAGGCGTCCAGGCTGCCGCTGGCGCCGCCGGCCCCCACGATGGTGTGGATCTCATCGATGAAGAGCACGATGTCCGGGCTCTTCTCGATTTCCTTCATGACCGCCTTCATTCGCTCCTCGAACTGGCCACGGTACTTGGTCCCGGCCACCAGGGAGGCGAGGTCGAGCGTAATGATGCGCTTGTCGTACAGCGCGCGGCTGACCTTGCGCTCCACAATCCGCATGGCGAGGCCCTCGGCGATGGCGGTCTTTCCAACCCCCGGTTCGCCAATGAGCACCGGGTTGTTTTTCTTCCGGCGGCTCAAGATTTGGGCCACCCGCTCAATCTCTTTTTGGCGCCCGATGATGGGGTCCAGTTCATTTTCCTCGGCGAGCTCAGTGAGGTCCCGCCCGAAGTTGTCGAGTACAGGGGTCTTGCTCTTCTCCATTTCGCTGCTTTCTTGTCCGTAGCCGGATGAGAGGCGGCCTCCAGAGCCACTTCCGCCACCCGAAGAACTCGAGGAAGAGGCCTTGCCGCTAATAATTGAGTCGAGTTCGTTTCGCACGTCGTCGTAGGTCACAGAGAATCCTTGTTGGAGAATTTGCGCGGCGATGTTTTCGTCGTCTCGGAGCAAGCTTAAAAGCAAGTGCTCCGTCCCGATAACGTCACTCTTGTAGAGCTTGGCTTCCAGGTACGTGATTTTCAGTACCTTCTCTGCTTGCTTCGTCAGTGGAATGTTGCCCACCGACGTGGAGCTACTGGTGCTTCGAACCGTGTCCTCGACCGATTCCTTCAGTTTCAAGAGATCGCATCCGAGGTTCCGGAGGATCTTGACGGCGATCCCTTCTCCCTCCCGGATGATGCCCAACAGAAGGTGTTCGGTTCCGATGTAGTCGTGTCCGAGGCGAACGGCTTCTTCTCGGCTGTAGGAGATAACGTCCCGAACACGATTCGAAAAGTTGCCTTCCATACCAGTAGGGTTGCGATACGTGGAAGCGCCGAGTTGGCACTCGTGTGAAAGAGGGAGAGAAGCAGCCCTCGATGCGCTACTCAGGACATCCTCCTGATATCTTAACCAGTCCTGAACGGGCTCTGTTCCTCTTCAGCCGCCTCGTCAAGTAATAGAGGACTGGACGAGCAAAGTGTTACACAAGGAGGACACGGCAATGCCGTCCCTTTTCGGGTTCCTTCAAAAGCAATGGCCGCCGGGGCGTTACGCCGCAAAGCTGGCTCCGCAGCCACACGTTTCCGTTGCGTTCGGGTTTTCAAACGTAAAGCCCCGGGCATTCAGGCCGTCGTGGTAATTGATGGTCGTGCCCATCAAGTAGAGACCATGGCGCTTGTCCATGTAGACCGTGATCCCCTGAAGTTCGAATTCGCGGTCCTTGTCGCGCTTCTTGTCAAACCCCAAGACGTAGCTCATTCCCGAGCAGCCGCCGCCACGCACCCCGACTCGGAGGCCGTACCCGTCGGGAATGCTCTTTTTCCGAATGATTTTTCGGATTTCCTTTGCGGCGGTCGGGCTAATGTCCAGAGGGGCCTCTGTGTCGACGGTGGCGGTATCAGGCATGAGGGGGAAAGGTCGTGCAGAGAAACAATAACCCGATGGGACGCTCGCGTACGGCGACGCCAAATCCGCTGTTCCACTGCGAGGGGGTGTAATTAATCCAACGACCGGGCAACGACTACGGGCTCCTTGTACTGGGCAATGGTGCCTTCCTCCGTCCGCACCGCCTCAAACAACACGACGTAGACGCCGACTCGGACCCGGTTTCCATCTCCGTCTCGCCCATCCCATACCAGTGTGCCGCTCCGGCTCGAGAGACGGGCCTCTTCGAGCGTACGGACTTTTCGCCCCCGGGCGTCATAGATGCGAACACGGACCAGATTGGGCTCCCCGTCCAGTTGATACTGGATACGAGTTCCGCCGTCTTCCTCAATCGAGAACGGACTGGGGGCGATGGAAAGCCCGTTCTCGGGAGAATCGCTGTCGTCGGAATGCGATACGCTGTTGGTGCGCCCCGGCGTTCCGCCCGCCGGGGCCGTACTGCTCGTCCAGTTGTCGGGTGCGTTGGCTCGTCCGTCGGGGCTGATGCGCTCAAGGGCCGTACCCGTAGGATCGTCCAGGGATGGGGCGTGCCAGTCCGGGCGGTACGACACGTCCGCGACGACGGCGGTATCGGCCCGATGGACGCGTACGTCGTCGCCGTCGTTGGTGAGGCCGATGCTGGTGGCGTTGACAGGCAGAAACGCAACGGAGTCGGTGGCGAGCGGAGCGTTGGGAAAAGCCTGTGCCAGTTTACTCTCTCGGGGAGACGACGGGGCGTCGGGGGCGGCCGCAACGACCGCGTATCCGTCAGGCGACAGGGACTGAGGCCGGCCGGCCTCAACGGTATCGGCGATGCCTTCTTCGGTCGGGCGGTCCGTGAGGTGGAGCCGGTTTAGGGTGAGGGGCTGGTCCGATCGGTTGAGCAATTCGATATACTCCACTTGGTCCGGACGGTCGTCGTACGGGTCGGTGCGAGGGGCATACATCAACTCATTTACAATCACGTCTCCAGAGTCGGGCTGGAGCGCAAGTGGACGTGTGGTCTGTTCAAGGCGATTGCCCACCCGGTCTTCTACGTTCTGGACCTGAACTGCGGCCCCGGCGTCGGGGGAAGAGGAGAGTCGAAGATGCGCAATGCTATCCGAGCGTAGCTCAACGGTCGCGGGTGCGATTCCGTCCACTTCAAATGCATCCGAGGTCAGGGACGCGTGGGCCACAGGTTCGGAGAAATGGACGGCGGCGTTGCCCCGGGCCGTTTCTTCAGCAAAAGTGACGGAGGGAGCCGAGCGATCCGGGTTGTATCGGCTATTCTGGGCGCCCGGCGTGGCCCCGCGATCGGCCGTGGACGAGCCGAACGTGGACGCCGAAGTGGAGGGCGCGGCCGGATCAATTCGTTCAAGGGATTGGCCGTCGCTGCCGCCCCAGGAGGCCTCGTACGGCACACGGTCGATCGTTTTCCCGGTGGGGTCATGCCGGATTCGTACCTCGTCCCCGCCGTTGTTCAGGGCATCCCACCCGCCCGGCGTGCGGAAAGAGACGTCCGGAAAGGCCGACGTGAATGCGGCGGAGTCGCGGGCCAGCACCACGAAGCTGTCGGGACGAAGGGGCTCCCGGCGAGACAGGACGGGGGAAAAGTCTCGATTCTCGTCGGCGTATGACAGCGTGCCGAGGTCGATCGTCTTGTCCGATCGGTTGTAGAGTTCGATGAACTCGTTCGAGGCAGGCAGGGGGGCGTACAAGATCTCGTTAATGACGATGTCACCAGAGTCCGGCGGGGAGGTAGGGACATATTCGAAGTCCGTTTGGGTGTCGGGCTGCACGTTGCCGCGACGATCCGCAATCCCGCTGGCGGTGAGGGTGTACGGGCCGGGGGACAGGGGACTAGCAAGGACACATACAACTTTTTGGGCGGCCCCGGGGGATGGATCCGCCGAGACGATGGAGGGAGCATCCGGGGACGGGATTGCAAAAGCAGACGCGGAGAGGCTCGTGTCGGCGACCGGCTCCGAGAAGTGAGCGACCAGGGTGTCGCCCGTTGGGGTGGGGGTGGCACGTGTCAGCGTTGGTGCTGTGGTATCGGGGGCATACAGGCTGTTTTCTGCCGCCGGCGTTCCGCCCTCGCTGGCGGTGCTGGTCCCGAAGTTGGAGGCGCGATCGGAGGGCCCGGCCGGGTCGATGCGTTCCAGGGAGGCCCCGTCGTCACCGCCCCAGGAAGGGGTATACGACACGGCGTCCAGGAGCGTCCCCTGCTCGGCGTGGCGAATTTGAACACGGTCCCCTCCGTTGTTCAGGGCGTCCCAGCCGGAAGGCGACAGATAGTCCACCTCTGGGAAGGCTGACGCAAAGGCTGCCGTGTCCCGAACGAGGACCACGTATGCCCCGGCGGGGAGCAGTGTATCCGACGGGGCCACGGGGGCAAAGTCGCCGTTTTCATCAGCGTATTCGAGCGCCCCCAGATTGACCGAGTCCTCGGATCGGTTGTACAGCTCGATGTACTCGTTTGTCGAAGGGGTGGGGGCGTAGTGAATCTCGTTGATCACAACTTCTCCGGAGTCGGGGACGGACTGCCCGGCACTCGAGACGGGGAACCCAAGTCCGATCAACGTCCAAACACAAAGTGTACGCAGCACACCGAGACGAGACATGAGGCGGCTCGGTGATCAAAAAGAAAGGAGAAACCCGAGAAAGGAATAATAACGTAGGGGCAAGACATCGTACCGTCAACGTAGGGCGCCTCTACAGCAAGGGTTAGTTAGATTCAACCTTGCCCGTTGTCCGAGGTCGAAAAGTCAGAGCGTACCGGGTCAACGTTCAACGTCGTGCTTTCATCGAGGTGATTGATGAGCACCCGGGCCATTAGCCGCGATGTAGGAGCGAGGGGCGTTTCATCAATATCGAACCGGTGGTGATGCAGTGGATAGCTGGTGTCGGGCCCGGAGGCTGTGCCCACGCGAATCAGGGCCCCGGGCACATGTTTCAGGTAGTGAGCAAAGTCTTCGCCGCCCATGCTCGACTGGTCGATCCAGTGAACGGCCTGTCGCCCAAAGGTCTCGTGAATCGTAGATTCGACGTTGGTAATCGCGGTGGGATCGTTTATGACAGGAGGGGACCCGTCTTCGAAAGCGAGGTTGACGTGAGCATCGTGCAGGTCGCCGAAGCGCTGGACCGTCCGGTGCATGTACTCGCGGATTGTCGTTCGGTCTTCCGGCGATACGGTGCGGAGGGTGCCCCCGAATGAGGCTTCTTCTGGAATGACGTTGTGGGCCTCTGCCCCCGCCATCCGAGTGGCCGTAAGGATAGCCGGGCTCCGGACGTCTGTGACGCGGTCGGCGATCTGGTAAAATTGATGCATGATCTGGGCCGCCACCCAGACGGTATCGACGCCTTCGTGGGGGCGGGCGGAATGGCCGGTGCCTTCCTGGCGCACCTGTACGTCGAACCGGTCGGAGGAGGCAGTGGCAGGGCCTATGATGAGCCCGTAGCGTCCCACGTCCAGCGTCGGATCCACATGAATTGCATAAGCGCCGTTGAGGCCTTCCAGCACGCCCGCTCGAATCATAAGGGGGGCGCCGCTCGGGAGGCCTTCTTCGTTCGGCTGAAAGAAAACGCGGACCCGACCGTTAATTTCATCTCGGTGGGCGTCGAGGACCAGGGCCACTCCGATGGCGATGGCGGCGTGCGCATCATGGCCGCAAAGGTGCGCCACGTTTGGGGTCCGCGACCGATAAGGCACGCTTTTTTGATCCTGGGCCGGAAGGGCATCGATGTCGGCCCGGTAGCCAACCGCCCCGCCGGGGGCGTCTCCTTCGATGTCTACATACAGTCCTGTGCCCGCCACCGGGCCATGAACGTCGAGCCCAAAGGCTTCCAGCGTGGTGCGAATAAAGTGCGAGGTGTCGTGCTCGTTCGTACCCACCTCCGGATGCATGTGGAGATGGCGTCGGATGGTCACCAGCACCTGAGAGAGGGAATGGGGACCCTCCAGGTGTCCGAGCGCGTCGGGAAGGGCGTGCTGATTTGCGGGGGCGACAGTCGAGGTCATCGAGACAGGGAGTCATTCGACACGAAGGACACCGGTCCCTGCACACGATACAAATGCAGAGCCCTGGGCGCAATTCCGTACAGGTCACGGCCGCGTGAGATTCCGAGCCGTTACCGGAGGCCCAGTCGCTTGCGGAGGGTCCACTCCGTGGCCAGGAGGACGAGCAGGACGGCGAGCAGGGGCCACTGGCGCCACAGTTCTGCCTCTGTCGAGCGAGTTACGACCTCGCCGGTAAAGTCGGAGGAGCCGGCGAGGTCCTCGGCGAAGGCGGAAATGGACTCGGCATCATAGGACTGGCCGCCCGATCGACGAGCGATTTGCTTCATGAGAGCCGGATCGGCACGGGTGGCCTGATACTCAACCTGCCGGGCTCCGACGGAAAACTCCCCCTGGTCCCGGCCGAGGTCGGACTCGGCCTGGCGGGCCACGGCGCGGTACTCGTACGCCCCTTCCGGCAAAGAACCAACATCGAGGGCATAGCGACCATCGCCTGCCGGTTCCATGACGTGAGTGGATTCGGTTCCCGTCGAGTCTGTGATTGTGACCTCGACGGTCGCCGTGTCGATGGGGGATTGGCTGTCATCAAACACCTGCCCGGTAAACTCAACAGGCTCGTCTCCCTCAAACTGGGGAGACGTGGGGCGGATCTGCACCTGCTGCTTGTCAGGGTCGGTGGTGGTCCATCGAACCAGGTTGGAGACGAGCCCGGGCCAAAGGGAGTCCGCCGCCGACAGGGACGGGGAGAGAGTGGCCCACTGGTGGGTGCCTGTTCCCAAGAAGAGGGCCGACCGTTGCCCGGCCCGTGAGCGAAGGACGAGGAGCGGTGCCGCTTCCCCATCCGACGAGGTGGTTGCGAGCACCTCGGCGTCCGATGTCGGCGCCCAGGCCGAGGTGGGCACCTGGAGCGGTGGGAGGTCCGAAATGAGATCGGGCGAGCCGTCGAACTGGAAAACGGAATGCCCGCCCGCATCTTCCGTGAGGGTGACCGAGCGATCCGTGGTTCGAAGCGAAGAGCCCGGGGGGCGGGCCGGAAGGACGGGAGCGAACGCCTCCTCCCAGGTCGCCGGGTCTGCCTGCCGATCCAGAAAGAAGAGCCCCGGCGTTCCATCGCGGAGCGTTTCGGCCACGCGGTCCACGTCTGCGGATTCGGCCGAGGCACCTGGAAAGCCCACGGAGACAATCGCGTCGTAGCGCGAAAGGGTATCGGGCAGGGAGCCGCCGTAATAGGACCCGTCCTGGCGCGAGACTCGGGCTGTGAGTTGGGCATCGGCATCCTGCTCCAGGACCCGCCGCACGGCCGCGAAGGACGGGGACGGGGCGGCTCCCAACAGGAGCACTTGGCGTTTGCGGTCAAGCACCCGCAGGGAGGTCGATCGGACGTTGTTGCGCGTCGTGGCCTCGCCGGGCACCGAAGAGACCTCGGCGGTGAGCGAGGTGAGGCCGGGTTGTTGAGGCCGGAAACCGAATTCCACCGGCACCTCGGCCGTCCCACCCGGAAGACGAACGTCCGTTTCGGCGACCACGGAATCTCCGGCCTGCAGGCGCACCTGGACCGACTGCTCGTCGATCTCTTCGGTCTGGAGGACGGCCCGTACCGGGACCTCGGAATTGGTGTACCCGACATCGTTTGTCGCCAGACGTCGAATGCGCAGGTCCTGTTGTTGCGCCGTGTCGCCCACCGTCACTGTATGGATGGGCACCGGATAGCGCTCGGCCACGCGGAGGGGGGTCTCGCCCACATTGTGCTGCCCGTCGGAGATCAACACGACGCCTTTCAAGTTTTCGTCTGCCAGTTCAGCCGGCACCTGTTCGAGAGCGGCCGAGATATTGGTTCGTGTGCCATCGAAGGAGAGGGAGTCAAGGGACTCGGAGGGTGAGGCCTGCAGGGTGCGATCGAAGAGGAACCGCTGGGCATCTCCGTCCTCTGGAAGGTCGGTCACGGCGGGCACGATAGACTGGAGCGCCGACCGAGCCGCGGCGGGGGAGGCGCTGTCCGGGTCGCTGGTTACCACCTGAAGGCTTTCGCTGTGGTCCATCAGAACGGCCAGGCGGGGCGGCCGCGTAGATTCGCTCACCTGTTGTACCACGGGCTCCAGGAGAAGGAGGACTACCAGCAGCAGGCTCAAGAACCGGAGGCTGCCCAGGAGTACTCGCCACGTGGGGGCAAGGGCCGGGACGGTCCGACGGTACGTCCAGTAGCTGAGTCCCGCGGCCACAACCACCGCGGCAGTCAGGAGCCAGGGGGAGTATCCAAAGGTGATGTGCATGGGGAGTCAGTACCGTTCGGAGCGGGCCGTGAATGAACGTCGGAAAGGGTCAGGGGCGCAAGGGAGTGGGACGGGCCTGAGCCGGCCCCGGACTGTAATCACATTGAGGAGAGCAGTTCTGAGACAGGTGCCTGGAGGTCAGAGGTAGGGGAAGAGGAGGTAGGCCATGTAGCTCACGAATCCTGTCAGGAGAAGGCCACCGCTCGCTCGTGATAGCCGAGCGTTGGGCCAAGAAAGGGGGGCGAGGAGCGCGCAAAAAAAGAGCATGATGGGAAAGTCGAGCCGAAGCGCTCGGGGTTCCACTTCCATGGGGGTAAACAGTGCGATCACGCCCACCACAAACAAGACATTAAGCAGGTTGCTCCCCATCACATTCCCGACGGAGAGGTCCCCTTTGTTTCGCAGGGCCCCGACGATGGAGGCCGCCAGTTCGGGGAGGCTTGTCCCGATCGCAACAATGCTAAGGCCGATGATCATGGAGGGGACCCCCAGCTGATACGCCATCCACGAGGCACTCCGGACCATGAGGTGGGCACCGACGCCCAGCGCAAGGGATCCCCCCACCAGAACTCCAGCCTGGATCCAGCCTGGGCGGTCTGCGTCGGCCCTCTGCGCATCTTGCTCGAGCTGGTCGAGGATCCGGGCCGTCGCTGCCCGACGCGCGTCGTAAAAGAGGTAGGCGGCAAGTCCGATCAACAGGAGCACCATCACCAGGCCATCCCCAGCCCCAATCGTGCCGTCCAGGGCGCACACGTAAAACAGGACCATGACCCCGAGCATGACGGGATACTCCCGACGCAAAATGCCGGGGGAGACGGTGAGGGGCAGAACCAAGGCACTGCACCCGAGAATGAGCGCCACGTTCGAGATGTTGGAGCCCACGATATTGCCCAGGGCCAGTGGGGAGTCATCCGCGAAGACGGCAAAAAAGTTGACCAGGAACTCGGGCATAGAGGTCCCGAGTGCCACAACCGTGACGCCCACAGTACCGGCCGGAATTCCGTAGCGCAGCGCAATACTGGACGCGCCGTGCACAAGTCCCTCCGCTCCGACATACAGCAGCAGGATCCCGACCAGAAACAGAACTGCGTACAGCAACATGCAGAGACGAGGGAAGGAAGGCCGCGGGGCCGAGAAAACGGAACCGTTAGTCTTCGTCGAGCAAGGCCTGTCCCCGAAACGACCCCGGGAGAAGCGACGCCAAGGTCGCGTGCTCGGGGGGGGCGTCGTGCCGGTCCATCCAGAGGGTCGCATCGGGGAAGTGCTCCATGAGCAACTGCCGGCAGGCCCCACAGGGGGTCCCGTCCGCGTCCTCCGCACAGGACAAGAAAAGGCGCTGAGCCGGGGGCGCATCGTACGAGCAGACCGTGCCCAGGGCATTCCGCTCCGCGCAGAGGATGCGGGCCCAATCGGGATGCTCCACGTTCACACCGGGGACGAGCCGCCCGTCCGAGAGCTCCAGTACGGCTCCCACGTGGAAGTCCGAGCTCGGGACGTGCGCGTGAGAGGCCACGCGGCGCGCATCGCGGACCCCGCGGGGCGGGTCGGAGATGGGGCCGCGAAGGAACGGCGACAGCGGCTCGCCGAGAGTCGAGATTGCCCCACCATTCAACCGATTCCTGTCGATCCACGCGTCGTCGGCGCAGGCCTGGTAGGGGCCGTGGGACAGTTCTTCTACATAGAGCCCCTCTTCTCGCCGGAAGGGGCGAGACAGCACGAACGCCACAATATCCGCGGCACGGCCCCAGGTAACCGCTGTTGTGTATCCGTTCAGAAGCGCGGGGATCGTGAGCGAGTACGATGCGCTTTCCACGCGCACGCCGGGAATCCACTGGCCGTCGTCAAGGAGTAGGAGGGCGGCGGTGGGTTGCTTCGAAAACGGCACGTGTGCCCGGGACGTGAGGGCCGTAGCGCGGTCGCGGAGCGGAGCGAGGGAGGAAGAGAACGTCACTAGAACGGCCACAATGCAGTCGAAAACAAAGACGGACCGCCCCTATTGATGACAGCGGATGAAGGTTCCCCCGAGAGAAGAAAGGGGAGGCGGCCCTGAGGCCGGCCGTTCTCCCGCGTCGTAAAGATTTGAGAACGAAAGCTGGACTGTGTGTAGTATCCCCGTTCCAGGAACGGTCTTGATTTCACAAAAACGGTGCCCACTCGAGAAACAGGCCGCTGGGGTCCCGAGCAGAGTCTCCGACATCGTCCCCAATAACAGCGTTCGTTGCAAATCAAGCTTGATACTTCCGCCCGGCCCCCGTATTTAGAACCATACATATTACACACCCCCACGCCCTCCGATCATGCGCTGTCGTAGCGTGGTGGCAGGCTCACCCACAGGTCCTGGGCTATAACGAGCCTCCGGTCCAATACCGGGGCCGCCACGCAACGGTCGCAGCCCGAGTGCCTGCTCGGAGGGAGGTCCGCCCTTCCACTCGACAGTGAGAAGGGGTCCCCACGCGTCCTGGGGACAGTGGCGGAACATGAACCTGGACTGGAGACTCGTGGCCCCGGTGGCTCCTCCATCGCCAGTTCCTTCCGTTTCCTCCCTGTGCCTTCGTGACGCTGGGGCGTCCGAAGGTTTTTTCATTCTAAGGCACGCAGCCCATGGCAGAACCGACTTCTCCCTCCTCTACGTCAGCCCCCTCAGTCACGGCTCGCTCTTCTGGGTCGAATGGCACCGTCGAGATTGCACCAGCCGCCGATGCGCCCGATCAGCAGTTTCAGATCAGACAAAGTGATCTGATTGACGATGATCGGTCGAACGCGGACATTTTTGAGACGGCGATTTCGCAGGAAGTCTACGAGCAAAATTACCAGTACGGCACCGACACCCACGTGCCGGATACCTGGTATCGGAATGCCCGCTACCTCGCCTCGGTCGAGGACGACGAGTCACGCTGGACGAAAGAGTTTTATAAAATCCTGAGCGGGCGCGGCCTCGGCACTGGGCCCTTTCCCTTCACCCCCGGCGGCCGTATCTTCGCGAACGCCGGCACCTCGCTCGGCAAGGCCACGCTCATCAACTGTTTCGTGTCCGGGTTCCAGGGGCACGACCAGGACTCGATGGACGAGATCCAGGCCGAACTGACGCGGCAGGCCAAAATTCTGGCCAGCGAAGGCGGCTATGGCTTCTGTTGTCACGTGATGCGCCCCCGTGGCTCCCGGATCGGCGGGGTGGGGTCCATGACCCCCGGTGCGGTACAGATGCTTGATGTCTGGAATGAGCAGGCCGCTACCATTGTCGCCGGCTCTGGTCTGCAATCCGACCGCGACGACGTCAAGGATAAAATCCGGAAGGGCGCCCAGATGGTCACGATGGGCGTCTGGCATCCGGACATTATCGAGTTCATTGAGGCCAAGCAGGAGCCGGGTCGCCTGCACAAGTTCAACATGTCGGTTCTCGTCTCGGATGCGTTCATGGAGGCGGTGAGGAACGACGAGAAATGGGCCCTCCGCTTCCCGGACTTTGAGGGCGAACCAGAATTTTACCGGGAGCACTGGAACGGCAACCTGAAAGAGTACGAGGCAAAAGGCGGGACGGTCAAGACGTGGCGCGACCCGGCCACAGGGGAGAAGGCCGTGTACGACGCCCGGGAAATCTGGGACCTGATCACGCGCTCGACCTACGACCGGAATGAGCCGGGGGTCATCTTCGTCGACACCATTAACCGCGAGAACAATCTCGCGTACGTCGAGCACATCAACGCCACGAACCCGTGTGGCGAGCAGGTGCTGCCGGTTGGCGGCGTGTGCCTCTTGGGCAACCTCAACCTCACGCAGTTCGTGGATCTGGACGCCGGGGCGATCGACTACGACCTGCTCGACAAGGTCATTCCGACGGCCGTCCGCTTCCTGGACAACGTGAACGATCTCTCGTACGTCCCGCTGGAGGAGCAGCGCCGCAACCTCCAGCAGAAGCGCCGCATCGGCCTCGGCCACTACGGCGACGGCTCGGCCCTCATGATGCTGAAGAAGCGCTACGGCGCCGAGGAGGGCGTGCAGGTCATGCGCGAGTTTCAGCAGCACCTGGCCAACCAGGCCTACCAGGCGAGCGCGCGCCTCGCGGAAGAGAAGGGGGCCTTCCCGCTCTTTGACAAGGACGAGTATCTGAAGAACCCCTTCGTTCAGCGGCTCTCGAAGGAGACGCGGGAAATGATTGGCGACCTGGGCCTCCGGAACTCACACTTGCTTTCGATCCAGCCGACGGGCAACACGTCGACGCTCGCAAACGCGCCGTCGAGTGGCATTGAGCCGGTGTTCATGCACAGCTACATCCGGACGTCCGAGCAGCCGGCCCTCCCCGACGAACTGAACGCGCCGCCGATGTCGCCGGATGCGTACTCCGCCGGTCAGGACATCGACGCCGACGGCACGGCGTGGGTGGCCGAGGAGCACGGGGACGAGATCGTGCTGCGCTGTGGCGAGCAGGGCTACACCCAGTGGCAGATTCACCCGACGCGCGGCATCTGCAAGGACGAGAAGGTGGAGGACTACGCCGTCCGACGAATGAAGGAGCGTGGGGACTGGGACCCGGAGGCCGATTGGGCCGTTACGACCCGCGATCTGGACGTGCACGACCACTTGCGGCAGATGGAGGCCCTCGCCCCCTTCGTCGACTCGTCGATGTCGAAGACGGTCAACATCCCGCAGGATTACCCCTTCGAGGACTTCAAGGACCTGTACCTGAAGGCGTGGGAGACGGGCACCATCAAGGGGGTCACGACGTATCGTGCCGGCACTATGAGCGCCGTCCTGTCAGGGGACGAAGAGGAGGAGACAGACGGCCAGACGGTGCCCCGCACTGATGCGCCCGAGCGCCCCGAGACCTTGCCGTGCGCCGTGCACCACGTACGCTACCGCGGCGACCACTGGACGATCCTCGTCGGCTTCCTCGACGACGATCCCTACGAAGTCTTCGCCTTCAAGACGGAGGGCGACGCGCCCCTCTTTGGGGACGATGCGAGCCAGATTCGGAGGGGGAAAATCAAGAAGAACGCCAGCCGACACTACTCGCTCATGTCTCCCCAGGGCGACGTGGTAATCGACGACATTACGAGCCACATGCCCTCCGATGAGGTGCGCGTGGAGACGCGGCTGGTGTCAACGGCCCTGCGCCACGGATCCAAGATCGACTTTCTGGTGGAGCAGCTGGAAAAGGCGGAGGGCTCCATCGCCAGCTTCGGCCGGTCGATGGCGAAGGCCCTGCGGGCGCATGCCGACAGCCACGAAGTCACGTGTGACAAGTGTGGCTCCGCCAACGTACGACACGTGGAGGGCTGCATGCAGTGCGCGGACTGTGGCCACTCCCGCTGCAGCTAATCGGAACCACGACGCCGGGACCCGACACGAAAAGGCCGGTCCGCCTCCCGGACCGGCCTTTTCTGTGTTGCTGTGAACGCTTCCCGTAGGGCTGAGACGAGGAATCGTCCCCGACGGAACTTGGGGAGGAGTTGGGAGACACCGCGCGTTACTACCCCTGACGTCCGTCTTCAATGGACACGTTTTTCTTCCGCGCTGCTGGTCTCTATGGCGCGAGGATACAGCGTCATGTTCCGAGGCGCGCCGACGCTTACAAGAACAGCCGAGCAGGCGACTCCGCCCGGATGGACCGAAGGTGCGCAGTGCGTGACTGAATCCCGATACGCAAAACTCCGTAGGGACCCCTCCAGACGGAACACAAACGACTGGGAAACCGGCCGGGATGGCGGAAGTGGCAGACGCAACGGACTTAAAATCCGTTGGTGCTTGTGCACCGTGTGGGTTCGAGTCCCACTCCCGGCACCACGTTTTACGCCGAAAACGTCGTGCAGCGTTTTCTGAGACGGTTTCTGTGAAGGTCAGACTGTGAGGGACGACAATCGAGAACTGCACGGAAATGCAGGGAAATGAAGATCTTTGGGCAGTATGTGGGAAGTGCTTTTGCAAATAATGAGCCCTAAATCCTGAGGGGCGAATCGCACCCCGGCACCATGTCCGTTCATCCGGAGGGCTAAATGTCGATTCGGACGCCTGTTGCAGGAAGGGCACTGAGTACGTCAAACGGGACGCCATTGGGGCCCACGCCGTCGACTGCCGCGTCGCCGAACGTGACGTGCAGACGCGACTCCAGGTACACCGACACACGCGGAGCCACAGTCACGGTCATGCCCCCACCAACGGACGGACCGGTCCCCACCGCGTCTCCTCCCATCGTCAGGTTGAGTCCGGCATCAAGGTAGGGGGTGACCAGCCACGACGGCGGGCCAAAGTGGTGACGTCCCCACGCATACAGTGTGTGACGGTCAGTCCCCAGCGCAGTCTCCGAGGCGTTGGCTCGGGGATACTGTCCCCCCTGATATCCCAGGCCCGCGCTGGTGGCGGAAGAGAAGCGAAACCCGGCCTCGGCCGTAATGACAAAGGGAAACGGGCCCTCATTGAACTTTTGCGCGTCGAAGAAGTCGGCGATGCCCCGGTCGCCTCCGGAGTCTCCCGTGTAGTCGGAAAGTCCGCCGCCGACCCGTACGTAGTGCGAGGCGTCCGGTGAGGATTGGGCATGCAGGGACAGGGGCCATACGCCCGTGCCAACGAGGAGGGCAGCAAAACCAAGGAACCCCACCAATCGGGAAAGGCGAAGGGCACTGAGGAAAGGCATTGTAGGCAGGTGTTGGAAAAAACTTGCTTCGCCTAAAGCGGTGCCGGCCGTTCTTAGCACGGGCAAAGGCTGACGCCCGTAAATGCGCCGAGACCGCGATCCGCAATCATCTCTTTATCAAGCAAGGGCAATCAGGAACCCGACCGAAGAACAGGCCAGCGAAAACATGAGCAGCAAGCCAATCTGAAGGAGCGAAAATTCGTCTCGATTCTGTGCATCCTCGAGCGGCAGCTCGTCCGCGGACATGGGCGCCGGGGCCGGGGCCTCTGCGTCGGCCACCACAAGGCAGCCGACTTTTTCTGGGTGATCCTGCACCCAGGCGTCCGACGGGACGCCGCGCAAGATCCACAGCACCACGAGATCCCCCGCGGCAGCCACGAGCATCAGAAAGCCGTAGAAGGTGGTCAGCCAGTGGCCGCTCCACAGCCCGACTCCGAGGGGCAGCAGACCCAGCACGAGTCCCGGAAGGGCGACGGCCAGGCGGTAGCCGCGTGTGCGGGACGGGACGGTGCAGCGCGCAAAAGGAGTGACGGCCTTCCAGTGGATTCCAAACCGGATGTCGTTCCAGGAGGCCCTTCCAACGACATGGCCGAGGCCGTGCAGGCCCTCATGCAAAAGAGTGCCCAGCACAAATGCGGTCAGGAAGAAAAGGGCGGCTCCGATATCCGCCGGAAATGGTTGGCTGGGCACGCCCCAGAGGGCAAAATAGGGGCCTAGGGACAGCAGGGCGATGGGAACGAGCAACACCACGGCCCGCAGTTGAGCCTGCGCGGGGGGCAGCGCAGCACGGGCGGGATCCGTGGGAACGGTGGTCCGAGATCCCGGCCGGCGAACATTTTTTGAGGCACAGCCTGACATAGACGCAAGAAGGTAAGACAGCCCATAGGGTTTCAAGGTGTAAGCCCTTCCCTCCGTTGCGTTCCTGGACTTGGGGCCCCGCCGGTTTCTGGTCGGTCTATCGCTCTAACTCCGGAGTGAAGAGAGTCCGACTGTGAACAAAACACGAGTGGGCATTCCGGTAGGAATAGGCGTCTCAAATGGTCATCTTCTTCCCTTCTCTGGCGGAAATCGAAGTGTCTCCGCGAGGAGGCTCGCACATCGCACCTCAAATCTGGAATCGACATCGTCATGGGACATGTCTTTTTCTCCGGCCCGTCGTGGGCACCCAAGGTCCAGTGGGACTGCTTTTCAGCTTGCATTTGGGCCTTCTGTGGTATTTTCGCATTTCTCATTGGTCCTGGTAGCACTCTTGCACAGATGCAACTCGTTCCGGTAGAGGCCGATGTGACGGGGGCAGCCGCTGGCGAGATTCTGTGGGGCGATGTGGACGGGAAGCAACCTAAACCGCCACACAATCTCCGTGGAGGCGGGGTGGGTGCCCAATGGCATCTACTTGCACGAATGCTGCAGAAGAGGTGCTGCCCAGTGAGTTGGGAAAGATAGTCGCAATTAAAAGGGCGGACCGGCCATCACGGCGGGTCCGCCCTTTCGGTTACTTAGATGTCTTACCCGTTTCGGCGAAGACAACTACATGTCATCGTCCTCGCGCTCCGGGATCGAGTCGGCGCGACGGTACTCTTGCGTGCCGTCTTTCTTACTAGTTACGTCTTCAACCTGTCCTTCACCACTTGTCATGATGCGGTCGCTGGGAACGCCGTTGTCCTCGTAGAATTCGGCGACTGCGTCGGCCCGGTCCTCAGAGAGGGACTGTGCGTCTCGCTCGCCTGGAGCGGCAAAGCCTTCGATGCGCACCGACACGTTCGGGCAGTCCGAGAGGATCTCCGCGTTTTCTTCCAGTTCCTCTTCGGCTTCGTCGGTGAGCGTGCTGGAGTTGCGGTCAAAGAAGGCCGCGTTCATCTCGCTGACGGACATGCAGACCTCCGGGAGGTCCCGCTCGACTTCGACGGTGACCGAGCGGCTGTCCTCGCCTTCGTCATTGGACGCATTGAGGCGCACGGTGTACTCGCCGGGTTCGTCGTAGGTGTGGGTGGGGGACTCGCTAGAGGCCGACGACCCGTCGCCGAAGGACCAGTCGTAAGAAAGAGGGCTGTCGCCTTCGACGTTGGCGCTGAAGCGCACCGTTTCGCCTTCGTCGACAGGATTCGGATCCGCATTAAGCGAGGCGATTTGGGCCGGCTGCGGGGCCTGAGCCACATTGATCGTCATAGAATCACTGGCCTCACCCGCCTCGTTGCTGGCCGTAAACGTGATCGTATAGGATCCAGGTTCGCGAAAGGCCCTTGAGGCGGTCGTTCCGGTGTCAGAGCCCCCGTCCCCAAAGTCCCATTCGTAACTCAGTGGCCGAGTGGCTTCCTCCTCGTTGACCGTTGCTGTAAAGGTGACGTCCTCGCCCGCTTCGGCCTCGGTCGGTCCGTCAAGCGCAAGAACACGGGGCGCCGTCGTTGCGGACTCGAAATTCACCTTGACCCCGGCGGCGGGGAGGGCACTAAGCCCATCGAAGGGAACGCCCGCCGAACCATTCCTAGGGCGGTTGTCAGTCGCACCGTCATCAAATGTGCCGTTAAATCGGGCTTCGAAGAATAAAGAGGTTCGAGAACTTACAACCACGTCGAGTCCGGCCCCAAGGCTCGGGCCCACGGCGGTGCTTTCACCGCCAAAGGACACGTTGGCTCCGGCGTCAAGGTAAGGCGCGACGGTCCAGTTACGGGCTCCAAACGTGTACCGACCGAGGAGTTGAACGGTATGGCGGGCCGTTCCGATAGCACTAGAGGTGGCAGGGCCGTCTGCATACGGGTACTGCCCGAACTGGTAACCCAGCCCAAGGGACGTCGCCGGAGAGAATTGGTATCCGACCTCGCCGAGAAGCGTGTACGGAAATGCGTCGTCCGCACTGAATTTCTCGGTATCGAAGAAGTCCGCTAGGTCTGATGTCGGACCCCGGTCCCCGGCATAGTCCGAAAGTCCCCCGCCCCCCTTCAGGTAGTAGGTATCGTCCGCGCGTTTGTCCTGCGCCTGGGACGGAACTGCGGCGGCAAGGAGCAGGGCAAGAGCGATCAAGACGATGGAGCCGGATCGAAACGGGACCCTGGAAAAAAGCCCTGTTCCAAGTGCATGGCGATGAGCTGAAAGCATAGAAGATGTGTTTCGTGGTGGATCAAATACGCTGGGCCGCAAAAGGATACTGTGCAGTCGTAAACTCTGGAAGCCTCTACCAACACACAACCGCGCCCCCCTGGGTCCGATGATTCTTTTTGTAAATAAAAAAAGAAAAAGGCCTATGACCGGGTTCCTTCGTTGTGCTTCGTCTGTTGATGTAAAAGGAGCACCCTGTTCTGGGTATAATTGTAATACCCTGCTCAAGTGGTTTCGAACGGTTCTGCCTGCTCCTCTGGGACTCGCTCCTGTGCTCAGAAATCAAACCCTTGCGACCGACGTTTCTACGCTTCCATAAAGAGAAAAAAATAAACAGAAAAAGCGAAGAACAACGGTGCCCGAATGAAACGGGCCGGCACACAATAGCCATACCGAATACAGCCAACGTACCGTGACCTCCACGGGGCTGTCTTCTCTGCCTGATCCTAAATGCATTCTATGCCATGATTTCCGACAACCTCGCGACCCACATGGAGGCGGCCGTAACAACCTGCGACGAGGCGCGGGAGGCTCTTGAGACAGCCCTTGAGGCGGTGGAACAGGAGGGAGCGTCCACTGAGGACCATCTCCGGGCCATTGCCGAAGCCCTGGAGGCCTGGCGGGAGGGCCAGCGGGCCTTCATGCGGCTCGTGGAGGAGTCCGACGTAGCTGATTTGTCTACGGCGGCTCTGCTTTTAAAAACCAATCGTGGGGTAGATGCCACGAATGCCCGGCGCGGGCTCCCGGGCGTGCCGGTGGAGGGTACCGATCAGCCGTTTGACGTGGACCTGACGGGGCGTCGCGGGGGAGCGGTAACGGACGCGGCGATGGAGTACGTATCGCCGCCCGAGGAATAGACGGTGGGCCAGCGGACCTTAGCGGACGACGGGCGCGAGCGAGCGAAGCTGGCCGTCGCCTCGCCGTGCCTCGAGCGAGACCGGGGCGCCGAGGGGCAGGGTCTTGCGCGGCAGCAGGTGCCCGTACGAGAGCCCGGTAGCTACGGGGTAGGGCCGATCGGCAAAATAGTCGGCGAACACCTCCTGAAGGGAAAGAGTGGGGGATGAGCGTTTGGGTTCGGTAGAGAAGTGGCCCAGAACCACGCCGTTTACGACACGGAGAATCCCCGCATGCTTCAGGTGGGCGAGCATACGGTCTACTCGGTACGGGGCTTCGGCGACGTCTTCAAGGCACAAAATGCTGCCCCGGAACGACGGTGCGTACGGGGTCCCGACGAGGCGGCTCAACACCGAGAGATTACCGCCCAGGAGGGGGCCTTGCGCGCAGCCGTCCGACAGTGGCGTAAGAGAGTCCGCTTGAAGCAGACGGTGGCCCTCGGCCAGCCCTCGGAAGTGCTCGATCGTTTTGGTGTCGGCTCGGCCCCATTCGGTGACGACGGGGCCCGAAAGGCTGGTCCAGCCGGCCCGGGCGTACAGGGCCAGTTGCAGGGCCGTGATGTCGCTGTATCCCACAAGCAGGGTGGGGTGCCGGCGAGCAAGGGACCAGCGGACCCGATCGAGGAGCCGGAGGGTCCCGTATCCGCCTCGTACACAGAAAATGGCTCGCACCGTGGGGGCCTTCATCGCGTGGTGAAGGGCGGAGGCGCGGGCCGCATCGGGAGCGGACAAGTAGCCGCGTTCAGCGCCGGGGGCCCAGACCATTTGAACATCGTATAGTCGGCGAAGGTGCGCCAGCCCCTTCTCGTACTCGTCGCTGGAGCGAGGCGGACTGGCCGGGGCCAGCACGGCTACGTTGGCACCGGGACGCAACGCCGGAGGACAAACAGGCACAGCCGGACGGGGAGAGTCAGGAAGTGGGTCGGTCTACCCTTGAGTGGCCACGCGATCAGTGAAGAAGGCCGGGGGCTACGCCGACGAGTCCCGCTCCGTGGAGGGAGACGAAGAAGACGATCGAGAGGAGGCCGATTGAGAGGAGGACCGCGTTCCAGGTGAGGACGGACGGGAGCTCGATGGGGCGCTGATCTCCTTCTCAAGTTCCTTGACGCGCCGACGGGCCCGGATGCGCCCGGGCAGTGAACTAATGAGACCTACAATTACCCCGAACGCGAAGGTCAGAATGAGCACCAGAGCCGTGGATCCCTCCGTGTCGAAGAAGAGCAGGTTGACCTCCATGGGTTGCGGGTTTTGGAGTGCAAAAATTACAGCCAGGACGGCAAGCGCGAGGGCAGAGATGAGACCAAAACGCATGGCGCGAAGGCAAATGGGAAAACAAAGTGGATGCACAATGTAAAAGACGGCACTGCCCATGTCTAATGCTCCACGGACTCGGTGGGGGTAGAGGACACGGTTCGTCCTTTCCATGTGACCCGATTGAACCAGTGGTGCAGGGCAGAGTCCAGCTGGAGGACGATGCCCAGGACGAAGGAAACGGGGGCGAGCAAGGTGACTCCGGAGGCGACGCCATTGATCCGGTCGGTGACTGCCTTCAGGCCGTAGAGGGAGGCCAGGAACCAGGGGGAAAGAAGCGGGGAGACGATCCAAACGAGGAGAAACCCCGTCCACATTGCCGTGAAGGACGACGGGCGCCCGCCGAGGAGGAGATACGCATTTTTCCGGAATCCACGCCAGGCCTCCCCAAAATCGCGGTACATGTAGACGGCCACGTCCCTTTGTGCGTCGAGCAGAGCGGGCGGGTGTCCCTTCTCCTTGAGGTAGCGGCCAATCGCAACATCCTCCAGAATATTGTTCTTCACGGCCCGGTGCGGTTCGTGGGCGTGGTACAATTCGGCGTCAATGATCCAGCACTGCCCGTTTAGTGCACTGAGGGAGGGGAGAGCCGTGTGCCGGACCAGCGGCCACGGCAGGCCTGTCAGCATCGCATACGGGACGAGGCTTACCAGCAGGGACGCTCCGCCGCGCAGGTGGGGCAGCCCGGTGGTGACGCGCTCGTCTCGTGCCTCGTGCCGGTCCATAAGCCGCTGAAGAGCGTCTGGGTCTACGAGTGCTGCGTCCGCATCCAGGAACAGGTAGCGCTCCCCGGTTGCGCGCTGTGCGCATTGGTACAACGCGTGCACCTTGCCCAGCCAGCCCGTGGGCGGACCCGTGCCGCGGTGGCGATGGAGGCGGTCGTCCTCCACGGACTGAAGCACGTGCCACGTGTCGTCGTCCGACCCATCGTCCCACACGTGTATCTCAAGGTTGGGATAGGATTGCTGCAGAAGAGAGGGCAACAGACGCTGCAGGTTCTCTGCCTCGTTCCGCGCCGGGATGCAGACCGAGAGCGAGGGCTGCTCAGATGGGGGGCCGGAGGGGGAGCGCCGAAGGTAGACCAGATTGGCCAGAAGAATGCCCCACGTGCTGAGGTGCACGAGGGCCAGGCCGCCAATCAGGAGGGAAAGGGCGCTATCGAGCGGCATATAGACAGCAAGTAAGGCCTACACGTCGGGGGGATTGCGGAGAAATTCCCGGTAGAGGGGGGGCACCTCCTCATCCATGAGCTGTTCGTAGAGCTGTTGAGCCTCCTCGGACTGGTCTGCTTCTTTGAGGGCCAACCAGAGCCAGCTCTGCGCTTCGCTTCGTGCAATACCAACCGGAGAGGCATCCTCGAGGTGCCGAAGAAGGCGTTGTAGGCGGTCCACAGCGGCCTCCGGGTCCCGTCCGGCAATCGACGGACGGAAAAGGAGCGACTGGCTTTCGACAAGCAAGACGTAGGGGTCATCGGGGTCCTCTGACTTGGCTTCGTCCAGAAGAGAGCTGGAGCGACGGCCATATTTGACCACGCGAACAACCGAGGTTTCTCCGGCTCGGTAGGCCCAAAGCCCAGACAGCAAGGCGAGTTCGCGTGCAGAACCGGAGGGGAGTGCGTCCGGAATGCCCTCCAGTATCTCCTCGTCTTCCGTCAGGGGATAAAGCCGGTAGCGGACGAGCATGGAATCGGCCCGGCTGTCCGCCTCGTGCATGAGGCCGCGGAGGGCCTCAGCATCCTGTTGGGCATACGCCTTCTGTGTTTTTTCAGCAAAAGAGGAGGGCAGGCTCACGACCAGCAAGCAGCACAAGAAGAGCATGGTCGTAGAAGGTGAATCAGAGATAGCGCCGAAACAACGGGGCAGCGAAGGAAAAGCTCCAGCGTTCCGAGGCGTCGGAAGTTCCATCCAGCAGAGTGTGAACGGGATCCTCCGTTGTTCCACGCAGGGCGCGACACTGCCGGGCCAGCCGCTGACGCTCCCGTCCGTCCGGGCGATGGGGCGGCCCCCCGCGGAGGTACGCTGTGGGGGCGGCATGGCCCTCCCAGGTCACATGAACGGCGAGGGGCCACCACGTGGCCGCCGGATACAGGCGAGCGAGCCGCATCGGTTCGGTCTGAAAGGGACCGAGGCCGAGATCCGGGCGACGGAGCTCACCCTCCGGGTAGTAGATCAGGACGGTTTGTGGAGAGGAGCGGAAGCGGCGGGCGGTCCGGCGGACGGTGGCGGCTCGGCGAGTGGCGGCGTCGGGGGGGAACGGCTGGGCCCCGACAGCCCCAAAAAACGGAAATCGGTCCCATTCGGCCATCCAGAGCGTGGCGGGGCGGCCCAGGCAATCGTGAAAGAGTAGCCAACCGAGGTGCCCGTCGTAGTAGTGATGATGGTTGGCATACGCAATCACCGGCCCGTCCGGCAGGCGGGGCGGCCACGGACCCACCCAGCAGACTTGTCGGAAGGCCCGCCGGAGACCAAACCGAAGGAGACGTTGGACGAGCCAGGGAA
>JBKHEM010000011.1:0-34316 GCA_046540815.1 Salinivenus sp. | reverse complement strand
CGGACCGGGGGCTGGAGCGCTTCCTTGCCGACTGGGAAGAGTACAAACAGGCCCGAAAAGCAGAGGCCGGCCTCGCGTAGGACAATGATTCGCCCCTTCAGGGGCGCCGCCTGTGCCTTCTTCCAGAACGACTCCTACCGTGGAAAACCGAATGTCGTGTTCCTATTCTGGCTAAGGCTCCGGCAGGAGCCGCGGCCTAGAGACCACTTCACTGCGCGGCAGCACGAGCTTCGCGTCGCCTCCCTCTGGTCAGAGCGCTGAGCTGGAATCTACCCGACCTGTCGTATCGAGCCCACGCGAAAAATGACTGGCGACAAAGGTAGGAAGCCGGAAAACGGCTTGCCTTCTCGCAACGGTTCATAGATTGCTGGCGTGAAACCGCTCTGCTCGTTTCCGGATCTCCGCTTCGCACCCTGTGAGTACTTGTACTGCATGCAGCAGGACCCTTGGCCCCCGCCGCTGCTCCCAGCGCTCCGTCCGGATCGACAGCGGGTTGAATTTCTACTCGAAGGATCAGAATTGACACGGTACTCTGCACCGATCCCGTTCTTTCGCGCTTCGCCCTCTCGCGCCGTTGCTTCCCAGGTCCCGTCATGAAATTCCTTCCTCTCGGAGATACTGAGGACATTGCCGCCAGCTGCCACTTCCTCGACATCGACGGGACCGGGCTGGTCCTGGACGCGGGCACCGACCCGCGCCGGGAGGGGCCCGCCTCGCTCCCGAAGTTTGACTGGGTACGCGACCGGGCGCACAGCTACGTCGATCACGCCGTCATCACGCATGCCCATCACGATCACATGGGGGCGCTTCCGGTGCTCATGGAGGCGTTTCCCCACGTGATGGCGCACATGACAGACGCGACGAAGAAGCTGCTGGAGTTTTTACTGCCGGCCTCTGCGCGCCTCCAGCAGAAGAAGCGGGAGCAGGGCGAGACGGAGCACAAACCGCTCTTTACGGAGGAGGACCTGGAGTTTTTGAGCCATATCTCTCTGACGCACGAGCTGGGGGCGGACTTCGATCTGACGGGAATGGCCGGCAATTCGAAAGTGACCGGTCGCTTTTACTCGGCGGGGCACATTCTGGGCTCGGCGGGCGTGGAGCTGTCGTTTGAGGAGGACGGGCGGGCGCGTCGGTTCTTTTACACGAGCGACACCAACATGCAGGCCCAATCCATCATCCCGGGCGGCGAATATCCGTCGGACACGGACGTCCTGATGCTCGAAACCACGCTTGGGGCGGACGAGGAGGCCGAACAAACGAGCCGGCCCGAGGAGGTCGAAAAGTTCAGGGCGACCCTGAGCCGTGTGGTGGGTCGGGGCGGAACGGCCCTGATTCCGGTGTTCGTCATGGGACGGGCCCAAGAGATGCTGGCCCTGCTGGCCCGCCTGAAGCGGGAGGGCGACATCCCGGCCGACACGCCGATTTACACGGCTGGCTCGATGCTTGGGGTGGCCGACCTGTACGACAAGACGCGCGACACTACACCTCGTCTCGACACCGACTTTCGGGTGTTCGATGTAGACCAGGAGCGTGTGCCCTACAGTGCCGAGGCCAAGAAGGACATCCTGGACGGCCCCGGCATCATGGTGGTGAGCAGCGGCATGATGTTCGAGCCCACGCTTTCAAACATCCTGGCCCGCCGCATTGTGGAGAACGAGCGCGACGCTGTTCTCATCGTAGGGCACGCGGTGGAGGGAACCCCGGCGCGCCGCCTGCAGGACGCGGCCGCCGAGGGGCCGGGCGCGCCGGTTCGCCTGGCGGACGGGCAGGTGCAGCCCGTCCACTGCACCGTCGAGCGCTTTCGGTTTTCCGGCCACAGCCACCGCCAGGACCTCCTCCAAATTGTGGAACGGATGGCCCCGGAGACGGTGGTGCTGGTCCACGGCGAACCAGCGGCCCAGAACTGGATGCAGCAGGCCATCGAGACGCGGCACCCCGAGGTCGACGTCCGACGTCCGCAATGGGGAGAGAGCATGACGCTCTAACTCAATGCGTCGCGGACGCCCCGGAAGGCGCTCTGGCCCTGGGCGGTGGGCGGATCCCCCTGGGTTCTAAACCGGCGGGTTTCGGGGGGAATCCCTGCACGTTTGTCGATAAGACCGGCTCAGGAGCGGGAATTCTGTGGTTTTCCGGTGACGTTTTGGGCGCCGCTTCGTGAGCGCTCAACTCCCAACTCGCACAATCTGTAGTCCACTCCCTGGACTGGATGGAAGCGCGCACGACGTCATCGGGAGGTGCAAAACAGCATCCCCCCGGCGGCGTTGATTTTCTGTAGCGAACCGGGGTCCAGTTTGCGGTGTCCGATGTCCCCTCGCACCTACGTTTCGTCTCGATGCCTGAATCGCCCATCGAATCGGGCCGCCCGCTCCGCGAGGCCCTTTCCCCTCGGATTGAGGGCACGCTTCACACCGACGAGATGCAGCGGGCCCTCTACGCCACCGATGCCAGCATGTACGCCATGACGCCTGTGGCGGTGCTGATTCCCAAGACTGTGCGCGACGTGCGCGTGGCCCTGGAGGTGGCGTCCGCGCACGACGTGCCGGTCCTGCCCCGCGGGGGCGGGTCGTCGCTGGCCGGGCAGGGGGTCAACCACGCCCTCGTGATCGACTTCACGCCCCACCTGAACGAAATTCTTGAGATTGACCCGGAGGCGCAGACGGCTCGGGTCCAGCCCGGCGTCACGCTCGATGAGCTCAACCGGGCGGCCGCCGCGCACGGCCTGATGGTGGGCCCCGATCCCGCCAGCGCCAACCGGGCCACCCTCGGGGGCATGCTCGCAAACAACTCAACGGGCACCCACTCCATCACCTACGGCAACTTCATCCACCACGTCCGCGAGGTCGAGGCCCTGCTGCCCGACGGCACGCCCGTCACTTTTGGGCCGCTGAGCCGGGACGCGTGGCAGGAGAAGATGCGCCTGTCGGGGCGGGAGGGGGCGCTTTATCGCAGCCTGGAGGCCCTGCTCGCCGATGGGGGCCGCCAGACGATCGAGGCCGACACGCCCGGCCACTGGCGGCGCAACAACGGCTACCGGCTGGAGGCCCTACTGGAGGACGAACGCAACCTCGCCAAGCTCCTCTGCGGCAGCGAAGGCACGCTGGCCGTCGCCACCGAAATCACCTGCACTCTGGTGGAAAAACCGGACACGACGGGCCTCGGCATCGTCCACTTCGAAAGCCGGGACGATGCCCTCCGCGCCGTGACGACCGTGCTGGAAACCAATCCCACGGCGGTGGAGCTCTTTGACGGTGTTGCCATTGAGCGGACCCAGCAAACCCCCGGCTACGCCGACCGCCTTACGTTTCTGGACGGCACGCCCGGAAGCGTCCTCATCACGGAGTACTCGGCCGACACCGACGCTGAAATCGAGGCGCGCCTCGACGCCCTGGAAGACACCATGGCACAGGCCCGCCGCGGCTACGCCACCGTTCGCGTCACCGCGCCCGACGCCGTCGATAACGTGTGGTCGATTCGGAAGGAAGGCCTCGGCCTGCTCATGGGCGTGGACGGCGACTACAAGCCGTGGGCGTTCATCGAGGATGCCTCGGTTCCGGTCGAACACCTGGCGGATTACATTGACGAGCTCTCGACGTTTGTGGATGAAACGGAGACCCGCGCCGCGTACTACGCCCACGCCTCGGCCGGATGCCTGCACGTGCGGCCCTTCGTCAATACGAAGGACGAGGCGGAAGTCCAAAAGATGGAGCGCATCGCCAAAGAGTCGCTCACGCTGGTAAAGAAATACGGCGGGGTCGTGTCCTCGGAGCACGGCGACGGCATTGCCCGGGGCTGGGCGAACCCTGCACTTCTGGGAGAGGACCTGTATCAGCTCTGCCGGAAGGCGAAAGACGCATTTGATCCCGAGGGCCTCCTGAACCCCGGCAAGGTCGTCGACGCGCCGCCCATGACGGAGCACTTGCGCATGGGGCCGGACTACGACGCCCCCCCGGTGTCTACCGAAATGACGTTTGGGGAGGAGGGAGGGCTGGTCGGTGCCATTGAGAAGTGCAACGGCAACGGGGCGTGCCGCAAGCTGCGGGCCGGGACCATGTGCCCCAGCTTCATGGCGACCCGGCAGGAAAAAGACTCAACGCGGGGACGAGCGAATGCGCTCCGCAGCGCCCTGGCCGGCGACCTGCCGGAGGGGAGCTTTACGGGCGAGGCCATGGCCGACGTAATGGATCTTTGTATTCAGTGCAAGGCGTGCAAAACGGAGTGCCCGTCCAACGTGGACATGGCAAAGATGAAGTCCGAGTGGCAGCACCACTACTGGAAAGAGAACGGCATGCCCTTGCGCGCCCGGCTCTTTGCGCACCAGCCCGATGCGGCGCGATGGATTAGCGGGACGCCCTTGGCCGAACTCGTCAACTGGGCGAGTCGCCAGTCCGTACTGCGGAAGGTGGGGGAGGCAATGTTGGGCGTTAGTGCCGAGCGGCCCCTGCCGCCCTTCGCCCGGCAGACGTTCCGCCAGTGGATGGAGTCTCGGGCCGAGGGAGGACCGTCCACCGACACGGGGGCGGGCGAAGCACGGCCGCGCGTCGTGCTGTTTCCCGACGCCTTCAACGATTACCACACGCCCGGTCCCCTCCGCGCCGCCGCACAGGTTCTCGAAGCCACGGGGCATCGGGTGGACGTGCCGACCGAGCGAGTCGACAGCGGGCGCACGCTCCTCTCCAAGGGATGTGTGCCGCAGGCGCAGCGCCGGGCGCTTCAGACGGTCGAGGCGCTCTACCCGTACGCGGAGAACGACGTGCCCATCGTAGGCGTCGAACCGAGCTCCATTCTCACGCTCCGCGACGAGTTTCTGGATCTGCTCCCGGGCGAGCCCCGCGCCGAGGCAGTCGCCGCGGTCACTTACACCTTCGAGGAGTACCTCAACGCACGGGCCGACGCCGGGGCCCTCCCCGGACTGGACGGCAGCGGGCGGGGCGAGGTCCTCCTGCACGGCCACTGTCACCAGAAGGCCCTCATCGGCACCGAGGCGACCGAACGCCTCCTGTCCCTGGCGGGGTACGACGTCACCGCCGTGGACGCCGGGTGCTGCGGCATGGCGGGCGCCTTTGGGTACGAGGCAGAGCACGTCGACGTGTCCAAAAAGATGGCCGAGCTCCGCCTGGCCCCCGCCGTTCGCAGCGTCGGTCCAGACGTCCACATCGCCGCGCCCGGCTTCTCGTGCCGCTCGCAGGTGAAAGACGTGACGGGCCGACAGGCGCGGCATCCGTCCGAACTGCTCTGGGCGGCCCACGACGCATCACGTGGAGACCGACACGCGGCCCATCCGGACGCCACAGCCCGGTAGGCCCATGCACTCGTCTATTGCACCGCCGCCCCGGCGGCCCCCGCCGAGGCGGACATTCTCCTCCAGGTGCACTGGGAGTCACTCGTCTTCATCGGACGAGGACCCTGAGGACGAGGAGTGATAGGCCGCAAGCTCCTGAGAGGAGGACCACAGGGACATGGCCCGCTTGAAGGCCGGATCCGTCTCGTTCAGAATGGGCCGATCGGCCCCACGACCGTAGAGCTCCCCAGCCACGTGGCCCTTCATTCGGTTGGCCACCACGTCACGGGCGTCCTCGGCCGTAGAGCGGAGGTACACCTGCTCGCTCGCATCGGCACTGTCGGCATCCGTCGTAAGCGACAGGACGTCTTCCTCCTCGGCGTACTCCCAAAATTCGTCGACGGCTTCGTCCGGCACCTCGAACGAGGAGCGGAACTCCGCCTCGCGGTCTCGCCAGTCGCCTCGGAGCTCCGTCTCATTCTCGATGAACCACTTCCGGGCGAAGACCTGGTCGAGTGCGCTGCTCTGGATGAAGTTTGTGAGCGACGTCGTGTCGGGCTCGACGATGTAGTCCGGCAGTACTCCACCCCCGCCGAAGACCTTCCGTCCGTGGTCCGTCTCGTACGTCAACGAATCCGGAATACTGTCCCTGTACTCCTGCACGTTGAAGAGGGCCTGCTGCATGCTCTTTTGCTTCAGCTTGCGATAATCCTCCCGATCGCCGCTCTCGTAGGGGGTCTGGATGAGGCGGCCCGTGGGCGTGTAGTAGCGCCCCACAGTCATCTGCATGAGGCTGCCGTCCGCCAGGTCAAATTGCTTCTGAATCAACCCCTTCCCGAAGGTGCGCTGGCCGACCAGGAGCGCGCGGTCGTGGTCCTGAAGGGCGCCGGAAAGAATCTCGCTGGCCGACGCCGACTGGGCGTCAACGAGAACGATCACGGGCTCTTCGTCGAGCGCCCCTCCCTCTTCGGCATCGTATGAGTCGTTCATGGCGGGCTGTCGGCCGCGTGTCTCCACGATCGTCATGCCCTGCTCGCCCAGCAACTCATCGGCGATCTTGATGGCCGACTGCATCACCCCGCCCGGATTGCCCCGCAGGTCAAGCACGAGCCGTTCCATTCCCTGCTCCTTCAGGGTGTCGGCCTTTTCCATAAACTCGTCGTGGGTGGACATGGCAAACCGCTCCAGTCCGATATAGCCCGTCTTGTCGTCCACCATGTACGACGAGGTGATCGACCGGAGGGGGATTTCGCCGCGCTCGACCGTAAAGGTCAGGCGCTCGTCGGACACCGGACGATAGACCGTGAGGGTCACTTCGGTCCCGGTTTCCCCTTTCAGTTGCTCTTGAATCTCGTTGGCGGAGAGGCCTACGGCGGAGGAGTCCTCGATTTCCACGATACGGTCCCCGGCCATGATGCCCTCCTTCTCGCTCGGGCCGTCGGCCACCGGCGAGATCACGCGGGCCGTGTCGGCGGGTTCAAAGAGAATCCCGATGCCGCCAAACGAGCCCTCGTACTGGTCCTGGACATCTCGGACTTGGTTGGCCGGAATGTAAGAGGAGTGTGGATCCAGTTCTTCCAGCATGCCCTTTACGCCGGCCTCCGTCAGGCGCTCGGTCTTCACGGAGTCGACGTAGTACTTATCGATGGTAACGAAGGCATCCCGGATTTTCTTGAATTGATCCAGGGCGTCGTCGTCCGAGGTGTACGAGTCGAGTTGAACGCCTAGGACAGCCCCAAACAAGATTAGGGCGATGGCAGGGAGGAGATACGTCTTGGTCAGTCGCTTCATAGGGGGAGAATAAGCCGACAGAAGAACGTCCAGAAATCAAGGGGGGTGTCGCAACAAGCGAATGTTCGGAGCGGGAACTCGCACCCCCAACGTACGCTTCCGAACAAGCGGAATCTGTATATTTAAAACCCAGACATTTGTTGCAGAGGAAGGACAAACCGCTACGGGGTGTCGCACAAGTGTTACGGCCCGTGGGTCCGCTGGCACCCCCTCGTGAATGGATTCCGGCAAGATCTTTCGCTCGCTCGGGCCGCATCAAGCCAGGCCTATGATTCCGGACGATACGGTGGATCGCTACTACTACATTTTTGACGGCCGCGAGCAACGGGCCCTCGTGATGGATCGGATGACGGGGCGGGAATATGCGTGGGACGACGCCCCCCAGGCCCCGCTTATCGATCATGTCCAAACCCATCGGTCGTCGGCTGTGCTCCGGGCGTTTGCCCGCTGGTGTGCCCGCCAGACCGACGTGGCGGCGGTGCCCCTGCACACGACGGCGGGGCGGCTCTGGGCGGCCGTGCGCCGTACGGAAGACGCCAACGACCTGCGCCGGATCCGGACCGATGCCGTGGACGCTGCGGTTGTGGCCGCTGCCGTGGGACTGCCCCGCCGACGCCCGGAAGCCGCCCGCCTCTTGGCCGTGCACGCCTGCACCCATCCCACCCCCCGCCGTGCCGCATTGGATGCGGCCCACATGCACGAGCGCTGGACTGAATTTGAGGCCGGGACCTCCGCGGCCGTGCAGGCCACGCGCCAGCAGCAGGTGGATTGGCTTCTGGACGCCCTGGGAACGTCGTAGGGGGCTCGCTGCTCCGTCCATTTCCGATACGCCTCTCGAACTCGCCTATGATTTTTGTCACCATTGTGCTTGATGGCGTAGGGATTGGCGCACAGCCGGATGCCGACGCCTACGGAGACGAGAACAGCCACACTCTGGGTCACGTCTGTGCCACCGCCCGCCCGTCGCTCCCAAACCTCGAGGCCCTCGGGCTCGGCTGCATCACCCCGCTCGATGGCCTGTCGTGCCCCGACGCGCCCCGCGCACGGTACGGTCGGATGCGGGAGGTCTCGGCCGGGAAGGACAGCACCACCGGCCACTGGGAGCTCGCGGGCCTTCGCCTCGATCGGCCCTTTCCGACGTACGCCGACGGCTTTCCGGCCGAGGTGATTGACGCGTTTGTGGAGGCCACGGGGTGTGGGGGCGTGCTGGGCAATCGCCCGGCCTCCGGCACGGCCATCGTGCAGGAGCTGGGCGACGAGCACCGCCGCACGGGCCACCCCATCGTCTACACGTCGGCCGACAGCGTTTTTCAGGTGGCGGCGCACAAGGAGGTGGTGCCGCTCGACACGCTCTACGACTGGTGCCGCACGGCCCGCACCGAGGTGTGCACCGGCACGCACGGCGTCGGCCGCGTCATTGCCCGTCCGTTCGTGGGCTCGTCCGGCCACTACGATCGCGTCTCGTCGGAGCGACGGGATTTCTCGCGGCGGCCCGATCGGCCGCCCCTCCACGAGGTCCTGGGCGAGCACGGCGTGCGGACCGTCTCCATCGGCAAAATCTACGACCTCTTTGCCCGCACCGGCTTTGATGAGGCCCTCAAGACGGCCAGTAACGCGGAAGGCATCCAGGCGACGCGGGAGCAGATCCGCGCGTACGACGGCACACCGACGTTTGTGTGGACGAACCTCGTGGACTTCGACCAGGAGTACGGACACCGGAACGATGTGGACGGATTTGCCGACGCCCTGGAGGCGTTCGACCGGGCCGTGCCCGATCTCCTCGATGCCCTACCGTCCGACGGGCGCCTTGTCATTACGGCCGACCACGGGAACGACCCCACCACCGGCAGCACCGACCACGCTCGCGAGTATGTGCCGGTGCTCGACTATGCGCCAGGCACGTCTCCCAACCCGGCCCCCGCCGACTTGGGCCTGCGTCCTTCGTTCAACGACCACGCCGCCACGGTGGCGAACGTGTTTGACGTTCCCTTCGAGACGGAGGGCACGCCGTTCGACGCGGCGCCGTCGGACTAGTCGGGCGACGCCTCGTTGGCGTCCTCCTGCACCAGCGGCACAAAGCGGAACGTGTGGAAGTCCTCGCGCTCGTAGTCGTGCGGGCCGGGGCCCGTGCGCGTCACGCGGGCCATGGTCTGCCCGTCGGGGCCGCCCACCGGAACGACGAGGCGCCCGCCCGGGCGGCGGTTCGGCTCCCGCAGCTGGCGGAGCAGGGGGGGCGGCAGCTCGGGCGCGGCGGCCGTCACCACAATGCCGTCGTAGGGGGCAAAGGCCCGCCAGCCGGTGGAGCCGTCGCCGTGCCGGGTGCGCACCGAGTACCCCAGGCGGTCGAGCAGCCGGCGGGAGCGCTGCAGGAGGGCCTCGTGCCGCTCGACGGAAAAGACGCGGGCGCCCATTTCGCAGAGCACCGCGGCCTGGTAGCCGCTCCCCGTGCCGACTTCCAGGACCCGGTCGTTCGGAGACACATCCAGAAGAGAGGTCTGGTAGGCCACCGTGAACGGCTGTGAGATGGTCTGATTAAGCCCAATCGGCAGGGCCTTGTCGACGTACGCCCGGTCGCGCAGGGCCGGGTCCACAAACTCGTGCCGCGGCACTGTGCCGATGGCCTCCAGCACGCGCTCGTCCTCAATTCCGCGGTTCCGCAGGGTGTCGACGAGGCGCTGGCGCTGGCGGCGGAATTTGCGCTCGTCCTTGTCGTGGGGCGAGGAGGAAGGCACGAGTCGAGGAGGGATGGGAGTGAAAAGGCGTAAGCGGCACCGATGGGCTACGCAGAGGTCGCCGCGGGCAGGCTCGACTGCGCAGACGCCGATGCCGACGTCGACTGGTTCGTGAGGGCGTTCGTCAGGTACGTACGGAGCTCCTCCGGGGTAATGTTGGAAATGAGGGCGCCGTCGCGCGAGACGCTGATGTTGCTCGTTTCCTCAGAAACCACCACCACGAACGCGTCGGTCTGCTCGGTGAGGCCCACGGCGGCCCGATGGCGCAGGCCGAGTTGCGGACTCAGCTTCATGCTGGTGGACACCGGAAGGATGCACCGGGCGGCCTCGATGCGCCGGTCGTTGATGATGACGGCCCCGTCGTGAAGCGGGTTTTGGCCGTGGAAGATGGTGATGAGCAGGTCGCTCGACACCTCCGCCTGCAGCTGCTTTCCGGTCTCCACGTAGTTTCGCAGGCCGGTGCTCCGCTCGAAGGCGATGAGGGCTCCGATGTTGCGCTTGCTCATCGTCTCGACGGCCATCACGGTCTCGTCCACAATCATGTCCTGATTCGAGGTGCTCACGAAGCGACGCACGATCGGGTTTTTGCCGAGCAAGAGGAGAAGCCGACGGATTTCGGGCTGGAAGATGATGATAACGGCCAGCACAAAAACCTGATTGAAATAGCTGAAGACGGTGCTCAGGACCGTCATGTTGGCGATTTCCACCACCAACTGCACCAGAAAGAGCGCCGCGAGGCCCAGGGCGATCTGCACGGCGATTGTGCCCCGCATCAGGCGGTAGAGCTGATACAAGATGTACGCCACCAGGGCAATCTCGATCGCGTCCCGTACGCCGAAGCTGAGAATCTCGAAGAACGTCACGGGCCAGGGGGATGGGCGGAAAGAGGATGAGGGGCCGGTGAGTTGGACCGACCATTGGGAGACGGGTTCAGCCGGAGCGTGCCGTCTCTACCAAGACGACGACTGTAGACCGGGTCCGGTTGGTGCTCCGGAGCCACACGATGAGCGAGGCATCCGCGGGGGCGCGGAGGAGCCCCACACGAGCACGGCGCGCGCCCCAGGCCCTTGTGGTGTTGGCGATGTAGTACATGTACGTCCGGGGCGAGGCGGTTACCGGGTGTGGTCGGGGGCGCTTGTTTGCTGCAGGGTGTGGCCGAGGACGGAAAGCATCTCGACGGTGGCGGCCACGTCGTGGGCCCGGACGAGCGTGGCGCCCCGCATGACGCCAGCGGCCGTGGCGCCGAGGGAGCCGTGCAGGCGCTGGTCGACCGGGGCCGGGGCCTCGGCCGATCCGAGCACTTCCCCGATCGAGCTCTTGCGCGACACGCCAATGAGCACCGGGCGGTCGAGCGTCAGCAACTCATCGACCTCGTTGAGAAGACGGAAGTTTTCGGGCGTTGACTTCCCGAAGCCGAAGCCGGGATCGACGGCGACGTGATCAACGCCGGCCGCGGTGGCCGTCTGGATCGCGTGGGCGAGTTCGTCGCGCACCTCGGCGGTCACGTCTTCGTACGACCGCGGGGAGGTCAGGTCGCCGGGCTCTCCCGCCGAGTGCATCAGGATGAGGGGCGCGTCGTGTGCGGCGGCCACCTCGGCGGTTTCAGGAAAGTGGCGCAGGCCCGTAACGTCGTTTACGAGGTGGGCTCCGGCCTCAAGGGCGGCCCGGGCCACCTCCGGCTTGTAGGTGTCGATCGAGACGATCGCCTCGGGGAACGCGTCGGTAATGGCCTGAATGGCGGGCACCACACGGTCGCGCTCTTCCGCGAGCGACACGGGATCGGCGCCGGGGCGGGTGGACTCGCCCCCCACGTCGATGATGGCGGCACCGGCGTTCAGCATTTCCGCGGCGCGCGACACGGCGTCCTCCACGGCCACGTATTGCCCGCCGTCCGAGAACGAGTCGGGCGTTACGTTCAGGATGCCCATTACGTGGGCGCCGCCCACGGTGGGGCTCCCGGGCCGACAGTCGAGGCGCTGGCCGCGGCAGTGAAGCACGAACCGGTCGGTTGGGTAGGCGTCGGGGGAAAAGGACGGAACGGAGGCGTGCATGGGCCACGCGAGCAATTCAGAAACACCGCACGAACGGGGGTGAACATTCAATTCTTCGAAGTATACACAGATCGGCGCTAAGACGAGATCCGCTGCCGCGGCTTTGTGGGAATTTTGACGTTCGCCCGAGGCCCCTGAGCGGTGCCCTGCGCCATTCGATACCCGTTGCTACCGATTCTACAGATCATTGATGGAGGACCTGATTCGATCGGCACTAGAGTGGGCGGGGCCGCTGCAGTCCGTGGAGGCGTTTAAGAAACGCCCCGTGGCCACGCAACGCACGTTGCTCCGGGACCTGCTGACCCGGGCCGCCGACACCGAGTGGGGCCGCCGCTATGGGTTTGCCGAGATCGCCGGGGCCCCCGACGTCATCGAGGCCTACCAGGAGCGCGTGCCCCTCCACACCTACGACGACATCGCGAACGACGTGCAGCGGGTGCGAGAGGGAGCGCCGGACGTGATGTGGCCGGGCACCGTCACCAACTTCGCCGTCTCCAGCGGCACGGTGTCCGACGGCAAGATCATTCCGATCACGCAGGAGACGATCGATCACAACCGGTCCTTCAGCGTGGGGACAGGGATCCACTACCTGAAGGAAACGCTCGACGGGCGCTTCTTCCTGGGGAATCACCTCACGCTGCCGGGGCGCGTGGAGGAAGATCCGGACTATCCCGGCACGCTGGCGGGCGAGATCAGCGGCATCCTCGCCGAAAACGCGCCCGACTTTTTCAGCACCTTCTTTCAGGCCGTTCCGAACGAGGTCGCGTTCATTCCCAACTGGGAGAAAAAGCTGCGCGCCATTGCCGAGCGGACGGTCGATCAGGACATCCGTCTTCTGGTGATGGCGCCGACGTGGGCGCTCACGCTCTTCGACGAGCTGATTGCGATCCACAACGAGCGCCACGGCGCCACGGCCACGACGGTGGGCGAGGTGTGGCCCAATCTGCAATTGCTTATTGCCGGAGGGGTCCCGCTGCGGTCGTACCGCGATCTTTTGGAGGAGCGGATCGGAATGGACATTGACTTCCTGGAGACGTACGGCGCCTCGGAGGGCTTCTTTTCGTTTCAGGACGACCTGGACGATCCGTCCATGCTCCTGCACCTCGACAATGGCGTCTTTTACGAGTTCGTGCCCCTGGACGAGGAGGGCACAGCGGCCCCGCGCCGATACACGGTGGCGGACGTGGAGCCGGGCACGCGCTACTCCCTCTACGTCACATCCTGCAGCGGCCTGTGGTCGTACCAGGTGGGCGATGTGGTGCGCTTTACGCAGACCTTCCCACACAAGCTGACGGTGGCGGGGCGCACCAGCGAGATGATTGACGAATACGGAGAGGCGCTGTACGGCGACGAGGCGCGGGCGGCCCTCCGAGCGGCCTGCGAGGCGACCGGGGCCCACGTGGTCGACTACCACATCGCCCCTCGGTCGATGAATGGGGAAGAGGAGCGCCCCGGACACGAGTGGCTGATTGAGTTTGAGGTCCGCCCGGAGGACCTCGACGCCTTTGCTGGCCATATTGATGAGCACCTGCAGTCGGTGAACCGGCACTATCAGATCCGGCGCGAGGCGAATGCGTTTGAGCCGCCCCTCCTTTCGGTGCTGCCCGAGGGTACGTTTTATGCCTGGCTGAAGGCGACCAAGGACAGCATCAGTGGGCAGACGAAGGTGCCCCGCATGAGCACCGACCGGACGGTGGCCAACGGAGTATTGGATGCTGCCGGCCCCAAGGCCTGAGGATTCCCCACCCCCCAATTTTTAGAACGAGCATGCTTGAGCGTCGAATCCGGAGGCCGACCTGGAACAACCCTTCATGGTCGCTCGTGGTGCTTTCACGGAAACGCAGTCCGTTACGTCCACGTAGCGTCCCGAGAAGAAAGGATGTGCTCGGGGCCGTCCCGGCCGCGGCTGCGCGCCGGGCGTGCGTGCTGTAACTGTATTTCTCTTTTCGCGATCCCCTCTCATAAAGAGCCCACCTGCACGTGCCGCGCGAACAACGGATGCTGGACCAATACCTCCAGGAAATTGGAAAAATCGATCTGCTTGAACCGGAGGAAGAGGTCGAGCTGGCTCGTCGCATCAAGGATGGGGATGAGGAGGCCCTTCACAAGCTCTGCCGGGCCAACCTTCGCTTTGTCGTCTCCGTCGCCAAGAAGTATCAGGGGCAGGGGCTCTCGCTCGCCGACCTGATCAACGAAGGCAATTACGGGCTCATCAAGGCCGCCAAGCGGTTTGATGAGACCCGCGGCTTCAAGTTCATCTCCTATGCCGTCTGGTGGATTCGCCAGGCCATCCTGCAGGCGCTCGCGGAGCAGAGCCGCGTGGTGCGCCTGCCGCTCAACCGCATTGGCACCATTTCCAAGATTCGTAAGGCCAGCGCCCGGCTCCAACAGGAGCTCGACCGCAAGCCGAACATTGAGGAACTGGCCGAAGAGCTGGAGATCGACGTGCAGAAGGTGCGGGAGGCGATGCAGCACACCAGCCGGCACCTGTCGATGGATGCGCCCTTCAACGAGGAGGACGAAAATAGTCTCCTCGACGTGCTGCCGGACGAGGAGAGCGACTCGCCGGACGAGGAGATGCTGGAGGAGTCGGTCAAGATTGACATTGAGCGCGCCCTCAGTGCGCTGCACGACCGCGAGGCCGAAATCACGCGCCTTTACTTCGGCATCGGCCGGGAGCACCCGCTGACGCTCGAAGAGATTGGCAAGCGCTTTGACCTGACGCGGGAACGGGTGCGTCAGATCAAGGAGAAGGCGCTCCGCAAGCTTCGCCAGCGCCACGACCGCGACGACCTGCAGCCCCATCGCAGTGACTGAATTGCTACGGCTCGGCCCGCTCGGCCACTGACTCAATCGAAGGGCACGTCCCCCCGCTGGGACGTGCCCTTTTCTGTTTCGCGTGTTTTGTCGTGAGGACGCCCGGTGCCCATGTCGACTGCTTCTTCCGCGTCGTGCCCTGTCGTGCTCCGCGCCACGGCCCGCCACCGTGTAGGGGTGGGCTACCACGTGTCTCCGGACCATCTGGCACCGCACCTGCCGGCAGGGCTGGTACCGGATGCGCAGTCGGACACGGCCTTGATCGGGCTCGTGGGCGTTCACCTGACGGACGTGCGGGTGCTGGGGCTTCGAGGGCCGGGCTTTCGGCACGTCCCCGCCGTCGAACTGCAGGCAGCGGTTCGCCATCCCCCCACGGACCGACGCGGGCGCATTACCCTTCAGTCCTACACGTCGCGCCGCCTGGTGGCGTGGGGCGCGCGCACGCTCTACGACGAGCCGGTGGCCGTGGCCTCGATGCAGCCGGTGCGCCGTACGCCGGACGACCGGGTGGCGGTAACGTATCGCTTCGACTGGCAGGGGCGCGAGCAGCGCCTGCGCGTAGAAGGGGCGCAGGAGAGCCGCGAGACGGCGGACGTGACGGCGCCGTTCCTGGGCGGCGGCCCCTGGCGCTTTGCATCGGGCCGCGACGGTCGCCTCTCCTGCGCGCACCTCGACCGGGATGCGCGGGAGGGGCGACCGGCCGACACCGCCCATGTCGCTGTGGACTGGCTGGCGGCCGGGGGGGCGGTGGGGGCCCTGCTGGCCGACCGCACGCCCGATGCGGCCTGGATGGGGGGCGACGGGCCGCTGGCGCTTCGGTGGCGGGAGCGCCTCGATTGACGGTTCTCTGCTCGATTGAGACGCGCACGGACACATTTACGCCATGCGTACACGTTGGTCCGTACCTGTGCTGATGGCGGTTGTCCTCGTTGGGGGCGGGTGCCAGTCACTGATGCCCGCCGCCGAGGCCGACCGCACGCCGGTCGCTGTGGTGGAGGACGACGACGTAGGCGCCGAGTGCGAGAAGGTGACCGAAGTGGCGGTGCGTCTGCCCTTTCCGCTCTTGGCCCGCAGCTACCCCGATCTCACGGATCTGGGGCAGGCCGAAGTGGACCGCGAACTGCGACGCGAGGCGCGCCGAGCCGGGGGCGACACGGTGGTGCCGACGGGCGTGGAAAATGGCCGGACCCGCGGCCATGTGTACGACTGTGACGGGGCGCGGTGAGATGGACGGTGTTCTCGCCCATCGGTGTTGTCCGAGCGCACCTGTCAAACAAAAATCCTCCCCCGGCCGTTGCCGAGAGGAGGATCCGTAGCGTGGGGGGGATTCGAACCCCCGACCTCCGGGTTATGAATCCGACGCTCTAACCAACTGAGCTACCACGCCAGCATCGAATCATCGGTTATATGCACCGCTGCGCACGCGGTGTTTCTGGGCCGGGGTGAAGAAGCAGTGGACGCCCTCCCTTAGTTCAAGTGGTCCACGTGCCGGAGTGTGGTGGGCTCCAGCAGGCGGTTGATCTCGTACTCCAGGATGTCGCGGAGCCGCCACTGGTCCGGCAACTGTCCCGCGTCGACCTCCACAAACAAGGTGATGCGGCCGCGCGTGGCCCGAAGGGCGCGCTGGTTTGGGGCCGCCCCGCCCGGCCGGTACGACTGGAAGGTGAACCCACGGTAGGTGGATGCATCCATACAGGGACAAAAGATGAATCGGGAAGCGAGCCGAACACTGCATCCCACGAATGGACCTGGGCGGTGTTCGGGGACTGAGAACGCCGTCGGGTCCCCATTCTCCTCCTTCGAATTGCGCAGGGACTCCCCGTTGACGCAATCTGCCCCCACGTCCCGGCGCCCGCTTGTCTCCCTCGTCTCCAGCGGCTATTCTGAACGCGTATCGCCAGCCCCGCGGACGATGGGGTGTACTGTCAACTGATGTCGTGGCTCGCATGGCCTGGACGTCGATTCTGGATCAGGACCGCGTGGTGTCGACCCTGCGGCGGGCGCTCGTGCAGGAGCGCGTGGCCCACGCCTACCTTTTCCACGGCCCCGATGGGGTGGGCAAGCGGGCCGTCGCCCTGGAGGTGGCCCGCGCCCTCGAATGCACCGAGCAGGCCGATGAGGCCTGTGGGCAGTGCGCGGCGTGCCAGAAAACGCGCCGCATGGTGCACCCGGACGTGCACGTCCTTTTTCCCTATCCGAAGGGCACCGACGAGGAAGATGTGGCCCAGCGCATCCAGCGCCTCGGCGAGAATCCCTACGCGGCGGTCGACTATGTGCGGCGGCCCTCGCTCTCTGATCCCAGCGAGACGTCGAACAAGCAGGTCATGTACCACATCGACCGGGTGCAGGAGGACCTGCTGCGCCCGATGAGTTTTCGTCCGGGGGAGGGGAACTACAAAGTGGCGCTCATTACCGACGCCGAGCACATGAACGAGACGGCGGCCAATGCCTTCCTGAAACTGCTGGAAGAGCCGCCGCCCCAGACGGTCTTTCTGCTCACGACGAGCCGGCCCGAGCAGTTGTTGCCCACCATCATCTCGCGCTGCCAGCAGCTTCGGTTTGATCCGCTGCTCCCGGAATCCATCGAGTCGGCCCTCGTGGAGCGGGACGGCCTGGCGCCCGACACGGCCGCGATGCTGGCCCGCATGGCCGACGGCTCCTACAGCCGGGCGCTCGATCTCGTCCAGAACGACGATCTGATGACGAGTCGCGAGCTGGTGCTGGAGTACTTTCGGGCCGCGTACACGCAGAAGGTTGAATCGATTTCCTCGTGTGTTCAGGAGCTGAAGGGGCAGGGGCGCGAGCGCGTCAAGAGTGTGCTTCGGCTCATGCTGCGCTGGGTGCGCGACCTTGTGCTCTACCGCTCGATGGGCGAGGAGGCGCCGCTCGTGAACGTGGATCAGTCCGAGGCGGTCGCCCGGTTCTGCAACAATCTGCCGGACGCGGACCTGGAGGGGATGGTGGGACTTGTGGAGGAGGCCCTGCACCTCACGGAGCGAAATGTGCGTACACAACTGGTGCTCACGGCGTTGGCCCAGGCGCTCGGTCAAGCGATGCGGGGACGGGCAGTCGACTCGCTCTATGTGCCCCTGCCCGACGCGGAGCGGCGGGCCGTGCGGGCCGAGTAGGCTCCGCGTCGAGGCGGCACATCAAAGGGGACGGGTCGTACAGGCCTTCGCGTACGTTGTGCTCGTGTCTACCCCATCTTCTGCCTCGACCTCTCGTTCCCATGCATGTCGCCCAATCCATTCCGGCTTCGGTTCTTGGTGTGTTTCTCTGCGCACTCGTTCTGCGCCCGGCCGCCGCACAAACGGCGACGGACGATGCGACTGCGGCGTCGGCCCTTAGCGAGATTGACAGCCTGCGTGAGGCGGGGGCATTCGAGGAGGCCATGGCCTGTCTCGACTCCCTTCACGCCCGGGAGGGGGATCGGGTCGAAATTCTCTGGCGTCGGTCGCTTACGCAGGTCGATGTGGCGAAGGCGCTGGACGAGAAGGACGAGCGCACCCCGCTCTATGAGAAGGCCCTGTCCGACGCGGAGGCGGCCCTTGCGGTCGACTCGACCAGTGGACCCTCTCACCTCGCGGTCGCCGTGGCAGAGGGGCGCCTGGCCCTCGAGGCCGGAACGCGCGAACGCATCCGCCGCTCACGGGCCGTGAAGCAGCACGCCGACCGCGCCATCGAACTGGACTCCACCCTCGCCGGGGCCTACCACATCCGCGGGCGATGGCACCGGGAGGTGGATGATCTCGGTTTCTTTGAGCGGGCCATCGTGAAAACGGTCTATGGCGGCCTTCCGGAGGCCTCGTCCGAGCAGGCGGTGGAGGACTTCCGTCGGGCCCTGGACCTGGAGGAGCGGACCTTTCACTACCTCGAACTCGGCAAGACGTATCTGCAGATGGACCGCCCCAATGAGGCGCGAGAGGCGCTCCGGGCCGCCCTCGATGTTCCAAACCACGACCCCTTCGCGCCGGACCACAAGGAGGAGGCGCGCGAACTCCTGGACGACCTCGGGTGACCCTCGCCCCTGTGGAGCCGGGAGTCGGGACTGGCGCACTTTTTACACGGGCAGGGGAACGACGGACGGGGCTCCCAATGCCATCGACGATCACACTGGTAGACCAGACCTCCCGCGCTCGTGCCGTACTCTGCCGAAATTAGTCGCGACCAGCCGACCGCCTTTCTCTTCGTGCTCGACCAGTCGGCTTCGATGCAGGACCCGTTCGGGGGCGCCGAGCAGACGGGCGACGCGGCCCCCAGCAAGGCCCGCGTGCTGGCCGATACCGTGAACGACCTGCTGCAGAACCTGGTGTTGCGCTGCGCGAAGGAAGAGGGCGTCCGCGACTACTTCCACGTCGGCGTAATCGGATACGGCGAGCGCGTGCAGCGCCTTATCCAACCCTCCGATGAGTTTGCGACCGGCACCGGGCTGGTGCCCATCAGCCACCTGGCGGACCGGCCCCGCCGCATGGAGCAGCGGGTGCGGGAGGTGCCCGACGGGGACGGCGGCACCACCGAACGGCGCGTAAAAACGCCCATCTGGTTCGACCCCCAGGCCAAGAACGGCACGCCCATGTGCCAGGCCCTCGACCTGGCCGCGCAGAGCGTGCGGCACTGGATCGACGACCATCCCCGCAGCTTCCCGCCCATCGTGGTGAACGTGACCGACGGCGAGGCCACGGACGGCGACCCGCTCCGCTACGCCCAACAGCTCCGCGAGTTTGCGACCGACGATGGCGAAGTCCTCCTCTTCAACGTCCACCTGTCGGAGTCGGACGCCCCGCCCGTCGAACTGCCGTCGAGCCGAGAGGAACTGCCCCCCGAAGCCGAGTACGCGGAAACGCTCTACCAGATGTCAAGTCGCCTGCCGTTCTCGATGCGGGCGGCCGCCGAGCAGGAAGGCTACTCGGTGGACCTCGACACGCGGGGCTTCGTGTTCAACGCCGACCCGTCCGCGCTCGTCGCCTTTCTGGAGATCGGCACGCGCCCCAGCAACCTCCGCTAAGCCATGGCTCGGGCGGTCCCCCCTGTCACCCGCCGGCTCCTTTCTGTGCCTCGCCACGGCCCGGAGGCTGTGTCCGAGGATGCCGCGGCCGTGGGGGCAGACGACTGGCCGGTGCGTGCCGCCATCGCCGACGGGGCGACGGAAGCGGTCTTTGCCCGGCGGTGGGCCACCCTCCTTGTGCAGGGACTGATGGAGCAGGACGCCACCCCGGCGGCCCTCACCGCGGCCCTTCCCGGCTGGCAGTCGCGCTGGCAGGAGGAGATTGAGGACGAGGCGCAGGCCGCGCCCTGGTACGTCCAGGAAAAAGTGCAGGAGGGCGCCTTCGCAACCCTGCTGGGCCTGGAGATCAGGCAACATCGAGTGTGGCGGGCCGTGACGGTGGGGGATGGCGCCCTCTTCCACCTCCGCGATGGAGATGTCCACACGGCCTGGCCCACGGGCGACCCGGACGCCTTTACACACCGACCGGCGCTCCTCCCCAGCCGTCCCGGCCGGCCGGGGCCGCCGCCGGAGGCCACAACGGGCCCCTGGAGGCCCGGCGACGCGTTTCTTCTGGCCACCGACGCCGTGGCCGAATGGCTCCTCCGCACCAGCCCGGCGCGGGCCCGCGACTGGACCGCAGATGCGTTCCGCGACGCCGTGCAGGCCGCCCACGCGGAGGGCACCCTTCGCCCCGACGACGCGACGCTCCTGATTCTGGAACTCGCCCCTTCGACGGACCCGTAGTGATGTGGGAAACGCCCCCCGCCCGCCTTCTCACATGCACATCCTCTTCTCTTCGGACGATCCTGTGCCCTGAATGGCCGACTATCCCACACCCAGCCAGTACCAGGAAGCGCTCCAGGTGCCGGCGGCCGCCTTTTCCGATCCGGAGCTGCAGACGGCCACGCCGCGGACCAACACGCTGGGCCTTCCCCAGCCCATCACGGGGGCCTTCGCGGCCGTTTTTCCGGTCACAACGGATGCGGGCACCCCCATTGCAACGAAGTGCTTTTTGAAGGAGCAGCCCCGCCAGCAGGCGCGCTACGAGGCCATCGCGGCGCACCTTGCTGAGAGTGAACTCGAAGCACTCGTCGGATTCGACTATCAGCCCGAGGGTGTGCACGTGAACGGTACGGCCTACCCGCTCCTCAAGATGGAGTGGGCGGAGGGCATGGCCCTGAACCGGTTCGTCGCGGCGCACCTCGACGAGCCCCGGCGGCTCTCCCGGCTCGCCGATGCGTGGGCCGATCTGATGATGCAACTGGAGGACGAGGCCCTCGCGCATGGCGACCTGCAGCACGGCAACGTGCTCGTGCAGGCCGCGGATGGGGAGCTGTGCCTCCGCCTCGTGGACTACGACACGATGTACGTTCCGGCCCTGCAGGGGTGGACGAGCGCTGAGGTGGGCCACCGAAACTACCAGCACCCGGATCGCACGGACGCAGACTTTGGCCCCGGTCTAGACCGCTTTTCGGGGCTCGTTATCTATACGGCGCTGCGGGCCTGTGCCCATCAGCCGGGGCTCTGGGATCGGTTCGACACGGGCGAAAACCTGCTCTTTCGTGACGCGGACTTCTACGCGCCCGACGAGTCCACCCTCTTCGAGACGCTGAGCGAGATGGACGCCCTTGCCGACGAGGCGGACGCCCTGCGCACGGCCTGCTACGTGGAGCCCCCGGACGTGCCGTCGCTGTCGGACGTGCGGGCTGGGCGTGGCGCGCCACGCCCGGTCCCGACCGGGCGCCCGCGCCGCCGGGCGTCCCGGGAGCAACCGCGCGGCCCGTTTGCCCGCGCCTTTTTGCCGGCGCTCCTTACGGTTCTGCTTGGGGCCGCCGGCCTGGCGGTTGTAGGGGCGCCGGGCGCAGGCGGTCTCCTGGCGGTCGCGGGCCTGGGAGGCGGGGCCGGTCTTGCCATGCGGCGGTACCGGACGCTTTCCCCGGTGCGCCGGCGCCGCCGGCTGGAGCAGGAGGCCGCCCGCTTTTCCGAGGCCATTCGCGACCTGCGCCGCGAACAAACGACACTGGCGGAGAAACGGGACAGGGTGCTGGACTCCTTCGACGCGCGCCGCGCCGAGCGGCTGGCGGAGGTGCAGGACAAGGCCCTCCACGATCAACTCAAACACCATTTCATTGGGGAGGTGCGCGAGGTGGAAGGCATTATCCACAAGCACGTGGTGCGCCTGAAGGCCGCCAATATTCGCACCGCGTCGGAGGCCACGCCCGAGGCGCTGGACGCCGTGCGTCGCATCAGCGACGAGGCACGCACTCGGATTAAAATGTGGCGGGCGGCCCTGGAGGAGCGGTACGCGGACGAGGTGCCCGACGAACTGTCGCCCGCCCAGGAGCGGCGGCTCCGTCGCCACATGGAACACCGGGTCGAAGGCATCGACGCCCAGATGGCGCGCACCCGCGAGAAAATTGAGGTGCAAAAAACCGAGCGGGAACGGGTCCGAGCGCGGCTCGACGACATGCCCACCGTCTCGCCGCTGCGCTACCTCCGGTACTTGTGCGGACTCGGGACGCTTCCCGATCCACACGCGGCGCCGGCGCCATCGGGGCCCCGCGAGTCCGATTCGGTGCCGCAGCCGTCCAGCCCCGGCGGGCCGTGGTGGGGGCCGTCGGCGTCCTAGGAGCTACTCGTCCAGCAGATCGTCGAGATCGTCGAGCATCGTGTCCGACGGCTCCTCGGAGGGGCTTTCCTCACGGACCAGGGCCAGGATGGCGTTATGGGGCACGATGAGGTAATTTTTTCCATCGTACCGCAGGTCGACGGCCTCCGTGGGCACGAAGAAGGCGTGATCGCCGGGCTCCGCCTGCAGAGGAAGGTACCGGACCGGCGTGGTGGATTCCTTCCACGACTCGCTCTCGCTGTACTCGGGGTTTTGGGTCAAATACCCCGGCCCGGTTTGGATGACGCGGCCGCTTTCCACCCCTTCTTGGTCGGAGACCGAGGCAGGGAGGACCAGTCCAGAATCGGTCCGGTCCTCGCCCGTCTGGGGTTCGATGAGCACGCGATCGCCAACGACAATAAGCTCGGCCATAAGGCGAAACAAGAGGGAGAAAGAAGCGCGACAACCACCCCTAACGGAGGCTGTAGACACAGGTTCAGTCTGCCGACGAGGTTTTGCGAAAATAGACACCACCCCGGCGGTGCGTGGGCTCCATCCCGGCAGGGCCTTACAGCGCAGCCCCTGGGGGCTACACAACGTGGAAGAAAACGAAGACGGCCAAACTGACGATGCCTGCGGCGAGGGCCATCAGGCGGATGGTGCGATCAATGGGATTCTCCATGGTGGGGGAGTCGCCTGGAGGCGAGAGAAAATCCAGAACGAAAGACGCTAAAAAGTAGGGGACTCAAATCGGAATTCAAACTCCATGCCACGAGCGGCATCTGGGTGTGGTGGGCAGGGGCCGCGGGCGTGAACTACGCGGTGGATAGGGAAGGATGGGGATCGGTTGGAAGGGTGAAGCGGAAGGTGGACCCTTCTCCGGGGGTGCTCTCTACATGAAGGTCGCGGTCGTGCGCTCCCAGGATGTGCTTCACGATGGCCAATCCGAGTCCGCTCCCGCCCTGATTTCGAGATCGACTTTTGTCGACCCGGTAGAAGCGCTCCGTCAGGCGAGGCAGGTGCTCCTCCGAAATGCCGATGCCGTCGTCAACCACGCGGAACTCGACTTCGCCCGGCGCGGGGGCGGTGGCACGGAGGGTGACCGTGCCGCCCTCTTCGTTGTATTTGATTGCGTTATCGGCCAGGTTCACGAGCACCCGGCGAATCCGGTCGCGGTCGCCGTAGACGGGCGGCAGGCCGTTGGCGGGCTCCTGGCGCAGGCAAATCCCCTTTTGTTCGGCCTTTAGTTCCAGGGAGTCGGCGACATCCTGGAAGAGCGCGTCCACCGCAATGCGCTCGGTCGACATTTGCATCTCGCCCGTCTCAATTTTGGTGATGGCCGACAGGTCGCGCGCGAGGGTCTCCAGCCGGTTGACGTTGTGAAGGATTTTTTCGAGGAAGGCGCGGTTGACGCCCTCGTCGTCCAGGGCCCCGTCGAGCAGCGTTTCCGTAAATCCCTGAGCGGAGAAGATCGGCGTTTTCAGCTCGTGAGAGACGTTCCCGATAAACTCGCGGCGGTAGCTTTCCATCTCCTTCAGGTCCTGGATCTCGTTCTCCAGCGTCTGGCCCGTTCGGTAGAGTTCTCGGAGGAGGGTGCCCAGCTCGTCGTGGTGTGCGGACGTGGGGGGCGAGAGGTCATCAAACGCATGCTGTCGGATCTTGCGCAGGGCGGTGGTGGCGTAGCGCATCCGGCGGTGGAGGGCGAGGTGGCCCGCCGCGTACGCGGCCAGACCGGTGCTCCCCCCCACGGCCACGCTCAGCCCGAGTCCCGCGTCCGTTAGGAGAGCGGCTCCCCCCGTGCCGACTCCCGCCACCACGAGGGCGATGCGGAGCGCGAGGCGATTGACGAACGAAGAAAGCCACCGCTCGGAGACCATGAGGCACAGACGCCACGGCGCAGGGAGGAGCATACGCAGTCAAGCACTGGTACGTCGGGTGCCCGGACGGGCGTTCCCGTCCTGTGTGGCGGGACGATTATCATTCTGAAATCAACGGCGAGGCCGCCGGGGCCTCGTCCGGGGAGGGCGGGGAATCAAGATCCTCCACCAGGGAGGACAGGGGGGGATCGTGGGCCTCTCCGAAGAGCTCGAACTGGATGCGGCTGCCCACGCTCCGAAGGGGCTGTTGTTCTTCGATGACGGGGCGGTAGGTCTCGTAGCAGTAGAGCGCCGTACGGGCCACGTCGATGTCCGCGTCCGACACGGCCTCCACGCAGTCAATGAGGGCGGCAGGCGAGTGCTGAAGGTGGCCGGGGCGCTCGGTGTCGTCGGCGGGTGGGGGGAGCGTAAAAAAGGCCAGCCGCTGCGGGTGGGCCGCTCCGTCGCTTCGCAGGGCGCAGGCCACGCGCTTCACCACCGCGTGCGTCACCAGGTGGTCGGGGTGTCCGCTAATGCCGTGCACCGGGTACGTGACGACGACGTCGGGCTGTGTTTCGTGGATGTGCGAGGCCACCTCCTCTTCCAGCGTGAGCGGATTGTACTCGGCCAACCCGCCGTCCGGGTACTCCCGAACGGCAAGCGACGTGAGGTCCAGTGCCTCCGCCACGTCCTCCATCTCGGCGACCCGGACCTCCGCCATTTCGGCCTTCGACAGGCCCAACCGCTCGCGCTGGGCTGTGGCCTCGCCCCGGGTGAGGGTCAGCAGGTGAACCTCGTGCCCGGCCCGCCGCTGGCGGACCAGGGCCGGGGCGGGGCCGAAGCACTCGTCGTCGGGATGAGGAAAGACGTACAGGAGCGACGCCATGGGAGGGGGCGGCGATGAGGAGACACCTGGGCTCGTCCCTACGAGCCGTCGTGACACAGGTTGCTCGGGGACCTACGAATCCGCGTCGTTGTCCGCCCGGATCACTTCCTCGAACGTAGTCTCTCCGGTGTCCAGCATGCGCCGGACGTACGGATGACACAACTCGCAATTGTGTCCGAACGAGACGTGCTGCTGTAACGCCTCCACGGATGCGGCGCCCGTCTCGTCCGCCACGGCCTTCAGGGCCGCGAAGGTCTGCTGGTAGCAGTAGCAGCGATCGATGGGCATGGCGGGCCGAAGACAGGGGGGAGAACGTGACTACTCTTCCGTACGGCGGAAGTCGATGTAGGTCGGCGCGATGCCGGCGTCAAAGGACCCGGTCTGGGTGCCGTCGCGCTCGTGGATCGTCACGGTGCCGGATTCGGTGAAGCTGGGCACCCGTCCCACGTACAGTTCCTGGCGGACCGCGTCGTAGCCGACGGCCCCAATCGGGTCGCCGTCCAAGGGACCGAGGGTGGTGTCAACCGAGTTGGAGGCCGTATTGATGCGCGTCAGGCGTTCCTGGTCGACGACGACGTACAGCTCTTCTGCATCGGGGGCGAAAAAGGCGGTCTGTCCGGGGCCCGCCGTAGAGGGCGTGCCGGGAAGATCGAGGCGGGTCTGTTCCTCACCGGTTGCCCCGTCCAGCACAACGACTTCCGACGTGTCGCTACACACAGCGAACACCTCGTTGTCCTGATCGGCAAGCACAAATCGGGGGGCGCACCCGACGTCGATTGTTTCCGCGCTTGAGGGAGCACCGGCGTCGAAGGTGGCCACGAGCGTGGTGTCGCTGAAGCCGCCCAGGGCCGCGTAGACCTGTTCGTCAGTGTGCGTAATCCCCTCGGGGGTGCCGGGCACGTCGACGCTTGCCGTGATGCTGGACGAGTCGGAGCCCACGTCGAGGACATGGACGGAGGAGGAGCCGCTGAGGGACTGGTCGGTGAGGAGCGCAGAGTCGTCGGTGGGGAAGGTCAGGTAGCGGGGCCCGTTGAAGGCGGCAAGCTGGTCCTGCTGGGTTTGATCCGTAGCATCAAAAACATCCAGCCGCCCGCCCGTGTTGGCCGTCAAGAACAGACGATCGCCCTGGAGGGCCAAGCTCTGCACGATGGAATTGAGGTCGCCGATCGCGGATGCGGTGGCCGTTTCCGAGTCGGGGTCGTACAGGCTCACCGAGCCGTTGCCGTCCCCAAAGTTACCCTGGTTGGCAACGTAAACGCCGCTGGTGACGGTGGAGGGCCCGTCGTCGTTGGTGCCCAGCAGGTCGCAGCCGGCCAGGCCGAGGGCGAAGAGAACGGCGAAAAGGGAAAGAAGGAGGGAGCGTGTTTTCATTGGAGGATGGAAAGATGAGAAAACAACAAGTGGTGGTGGGGAGGCGTCCGGCTAGGGCGCCACAAGGAGGCGCACGCGGCCGTGGCGCGGCGGCATGGGGCGGCCGCCCACGCTTTCGTAGTCGATGTCCAGGACGTTCTCGACCTGCAGGCTGAGCTCCGTTCGAGCGCCCGCCCAGTTCTGCGTGAAACGGAGTTGGGCGTCGGTCACGACGTACGGGTCGAGGAAGTCGCCGCCGTCGCTCGTGACGTAGCGGCGACCCGTGTAGCGGGCGTTTACACCGAGTGTGGCGGGCCCCCAGGAAAGGCCGAGGCGCGGTTTGAATTGGTCGCGCGGGACGTAGCGTAAGGGCTCGTTGTAGGAGGCGGAGGCGGGATCGGTGCGGTTGCGGGCGTCTGTGACCGTGTACGTAAGCCCCGTTTCTGCCTCGGCTCCAAAGGGAAGGGACCACGCCCAGGCTGCCGACACCTCACCGCCAAACGCCCGGACGCGGTCAACATTGCTCGGAGCCCAGTAGTCCTCGCCCGTGGGAGCCCACACGATCTGGTCGGTGCGCCAGTGGCCAAAGGCGGTCGCTTCGATGTGGCCTCGGGGGCGATCGAGGCGCATGCCCACGTCCGCACTCCAGCTCTGTTCGGGGCGGAGGTCCGGGTTGCCGCCGGGCTCCCAGTACCGGTCGTTGAACGTGGGGACCCGGAAGGCGCGGCCCACCTGTCCTTTGAGGTGAAGGTTGGGCCGGGAGGGAAGGGGCGCCCAGTTGATCCCGAGACGAGGGTTTATTGTCAGGCGAGTGTCGCCCTGTGGCATTCCGTACGCGTCGGCCCGAAGGGCGGGGAAAAGCCGGAGGCGGCCGTACGTGCCCGTGGCCTCGATAAACGCCCCGCCGTGCACCTGCCGGGCGGCGTCGGCGAGCCGCGGGTGCCGGGCCTGCGTATGGCTACCTGTGAGGCCCGTGGCGACCTCCCACCGGGGGCTGACCGGCGTGTGGACCGTCGTTTCGAGAGAGGTCGTCCAGTTTTGGCCCGTCTGGTCCAGGTCCTGCGTGGGGTCGAGGTAGCGGAGGCGGCTGTATTGGGCGAGCCCGCGAACCGTGAGGGTCCCGGCGCCCAGGGCGACCCGATCCCGGCCCCAGAGGCGAAGCTGCGCGTCTCGCTGACGTTGCTGGGCGGTCGCCGTCGAACTGGTGGGGGGAAGGCCGCGCGCCGCCCAGGTGCCCCATCCGGCGATCTGCAGGCGGTGGGCCCCGAGGCGGGACCGCACGCGGGCAAAGGCCGTCCGGCGGACCCGATCGGCGTTCTGACGGCGGACCGTCTCCGGGGGAAAGCGGGCCTCATCGACGTAGGGAAAGTCGCCCTCGGTGCTGTGCACCTCGGCGGCGGCGACGAGGGACGTATTCTCGCCCACTGGGCCGCCGGCCAGGAGGCTGCCCCCCCGTTCCCCGAACGCCCCGGCCTGTGCGGTGCCCCGAACGGTGAGGGCCGGGCCGGGGCGCAGGGTCCGCAGGTGAATTGCGCCCCCGAGACCATCGGAGCCGTGCAGGGGCGAGGCGGGGCCGTGCATCACCTCGACCGAGCGCAGGAGGACCGTAGGAAGGAGCGATAGATCAAGGTGGCCCAGCTGCGGATCGTTGATGCGCTGCCCATCGAGCAGCAGCGTGGTCTGGGACGCGCCGGTGCCGCGGAGCGACGGGGTGGCAAGGCCGCCCTCGCCGTACCGACGGAGGAAGAGCCCGCTATGAGACGACAGGGCGTCGGCAACCGAGGCAGTCCCGATGCTGTGAAGGACCGTCGAGTCAAGCGCCGTCACACGGGCGGGGCCGTCGGCAGGGGCCGTGGGCAAACGGGTGGCGGTAACGGTCAGGGGCGGGAGCGACGTGCGCCACGCGGCCCCGGATGTATCCGTCGAGGTCGAATCGACCGGCTGCGCCGCGGTTGACGCGACACCCAGCCCGAGAAAAAGACCCAGGCAGAGAGCCGACACACGGGCGAAGGAATCCGCGTCCCGCAGCAAAATGGAACGAGACCGAGCAGCCATACGACGAAAAAAGAAAACCCTCACCTCAAGACGAGGCTCGGGCGGCTGCTCTGGGAACGGGCGTAGAAGAGACACCGGTACATGCAGGAGACGGAAGACCTGTCGGCCTGCAACACCAGAGCGGGGCACGCCACAAGCCTCTATTCCCGGAGGCATGTAGGCAGTGAGAGATCGACCCAAACGGTCGTCTCGTCACGCGCGCAGGCAGGTCTCCTGGCTTTCCGGACGCCCCGAATAGGGCAGACGATCCGGCTCGGCTCGTCCCCTTCCCGTCTTCGACCGCCGCCGAAGGGGCGACGCGACAAACACAGTGGAGGACACGCCTGCGGACGCAGGATCGTCGTCCGGACTACAGTTGCGGGTACAGCCCCAGCCTTTTCCGATTTTGGACTGTGGATCTGAGAGTTCGGATGGAAGGTCTCCGTTTCGAGACCCCCACCCCCCCATTCCAAAATGGAATCACTGGCGTTCCCTTTTCATCTTGCGTGGAACAGGTCCGACGCAAGAACCCGCGGCGTGTGTAAAAGAACTGTTTTCAACCTAGCTGGGGTTCTGCCTGAACCCCAACCCCTTCACTGAATCTTCTGCTCCGGGTCTCGATGGGCGCGGCCGCGTGTGCCCACCAGTCGACTGTGGACGCACGTCACGGTGAGAGAAGAGAGGGCCGCGGGAAAAGAGCGCATTGTGTCGAAGGGCAAAGAGGGGCCGTACACCACTCTCCTCGATTGAGGGGAAGACTTGCGTCATGGGAATTTATTCGGTAACTATGAAGCACAATCGTGAAAAAGTGGTTGGCTTTCCCACCCTCCCCACCTGCCCAGCTACTGCTTTTTCGGTCCTCCCGAGTCCCGGTCTATGGTGCGTCACAGGACATACGGTCTTCTTGCGCCGGGGCTGCCGGGTTTGGTGCTTGCGCTCCTGTTGCTTTGTGGCGGGCAGGCGGATGCTCACGCCGGACGCGATCTGGGCCTCCGATTGGACTCTGTCGAGTCGATTGCCTCGGTGCGGGTGGACGCGGACGAAGACTACGTCCCCGACCGCGTGGGCGATACAGTGACGGTGGCCGGGCGGGCCGTGGCGGAGCCCGGAGTGTTTTTCTCGGTCCATCAAATTGCGTTGCAGGACCGCTCGGCCGGCATTCACGTCTCGCTGGCGGAAACAGTCGACGTTGCTCGGGGCGATAGCGTACGGGTGCGGGGCGTCGTGGAGCATGCGTACGGCCGCACCGAACTTGAGGCCGTTCAGTCCACCGTCGTTGACGATACGGGGCGGGCGCCGGCCCCGATGCCCCTGACGGTCCCCACGGCCTGGGGCGAAACCTACGAGGGACAGCTCGTGCGCGTTCGGGCACGGATTGTGCGCCACGGGGAAAACGACGGCGGCAAGTTCCTTCTTCTGAGGGATCCGGGGGACACGTCGTCCCAGCAGCTGGAGGTGTTCGTCCCGAACCATCGGCTGGACGATGTAGGACTCGACCGGTTTGAGGCAGGAACGGAGGTGGCTGTCACGGGGGTTTTGGGACAGTTTGACTACGAAGCCCCGTACAATGATTACTACCAAATCGGCCCCCGAGACGCCGACGATATTGAGCGTGTTCAACGAGCCAGCACGTACCTGTGGTGGGTATTCTACGCACTACTAGGGGGGGGACTGTTGGCCGTGGGCGCCGTGGTGGTTTTGCGAGCGGCGGTCCGGCGGCGCACCCGCGAACTGGCGGCCAGTGAGGCCCGGTGCCGGCGCCTGGCGGAGGCTACGAGTGAAGGCATCCTGATTCACGATACGGAGACGGTTCTTGACGTGAACGAGGCCTTCGCGGCGATGGTGGGCGGCGACCGCGACGCGCTCGTAGGACAGGACGCAGAAACGGTGCTCAGCAACACACTTCAGCACAAGGAGGCGTCTGCCCCACACGCGTCGGAAGAGAAAATCATCGAGGCGGAGGTGGTACGGGAGCGCCGCGCCAACATCCCGGTGGAGGTCGAGTCGCGGACGGTCGACACGGGAGACGAGTTGGTACAGGTGACGGCCCTGCGGGACATCACAAAGCGAAAGGAGTGGGAGCAGGGACTTGTGCAGGCGAAGAAGAAGGCGGAGCAAGTGGCGAAGCTGAAATCGAATCTGCTCAACAACATGAGCCACGAACTCCGCACGCCCATCACGAGCATTACGGGGTACGCGGAACTGCTTATGGACGAGACGGAGGGGCAGCACGAAGACTTTGCGGCGCGCATTCGGCGGGGCGGACAGCGACTCCTCGAAACCCTGCAATCGGTTCTGGAGATGGCCCAGTTGGAAGCCGGCACGCTCGATGTAGAGCCCCGGCCGGTCGACGTTCAGGAGGTGGTGGAGGAGGTCGTGGAGGTTCACGAGCTGGACGCCAGCGACAAGTCCCTTTCCATTCACATCGATGTGCCCCAGGGATGTACCCTTCGGACCGACCGGCGCTTCTTGCACCGAATCATGAGCAACTTGGTGCACAACGCGGTCAAGTTTACGGACGAGGGGGCGCTCTGGATTGGGGCCGTGCGCGAGGGCGATCGGCTTCGCATTACGGTGCGCGATACGGGCGTGGGCATCGATGCGGAGGTGCAGGAGCTCCTGTTTGAAGCCTTTCGACAGGGGGCGGAGGGACGCGATCGTCCTCACGAGGGGGCTGGGCTCGGCCTCGCCATTACCAAACGCATGGTCGATGTGCTGGACGGTACCATCAAGGTGGAAAGCACAAAGGGCGAGGGGAGTACCTTTATCGTTGAGCTTCCGTCGCTGGCCGACGAGGAGGTCATCGCGGGCGGCAGCGACGGTGCGGACGCGTCCACAACCTCGGCGGAGCGTTAGCGCGTTGCTTGTAGAAAAGAGCGGACGAGAGGGACCAGGGCAGGGCCCAGTTCTTCGGGGACGTAGTGCCCCACGGCGGGGAGGCGGTGCACGCGGGCCTCAGGAAGACAGGCGTGCCACCGGCGCAGGCACGCCTCGGTGCCAAAGGCGGGGTCGGCCATGCCCCAGCACAGAAGCGCCGGGACATTCGGCAGGCGGTGGCGGTCGGTCCAGAGGGCACGGAGCCACGGGGTCTCCGCGACAAGGCTCCGAGCAAACTGCCAGCAGGCCCGTCGCCGCGGGCGGCTGTCGAGGGCGTCCGCGTAGGCGGCAATCCAGTCCCCCGAGGTGGCGCGACCCGTCGTACAGGGCATCATGACGCGGGCGAAGAAGTTGTGGCGTTCGACGAGGTGTCGTCCCAGAGGGGTACCGACAAGACGACTGACGAGATGGACGAGCGGCCGATGCGTCAGCGGCCACGCCCAGGTGTTCATCAGGACGAGTCGGTGCACGGTGCCGGGGTGCCGAAGGGCGTACGAGAGCCCGATGGGCCCGCCCCAGTCGTGCAGCACGAGCGTGAGGTCCGTGAGATCGAGTTGTCGAAGCAGCCGTTCGATGCGGGCTGCGTGCGCCGGGGGGCGGTATGAGGCGTCGGGCGGGGCGGCCGAGCGACCGAATCCAAGGAGGTCGGGCGCCACGCATCGGTAGTCGGACGCAAGGGGCCGGATGAGGTGCCGATACAGGTAGGCGCTCGTGGGATTGCCGTGGAGAAAGACCACCGGGGGGCCGGTGCCGACATCCGTGTACACAAGCGTCCCGGCGGGCGTGCGAAGGGTCCGGGAGGGCAGGGACGGGAACGAGGCGGTCGACGACACGAGACGGGCTGGGTCAGGACGGATCGGGCGGAGACGCCGCGTCGAGGAGAGTGGGGACCGACCGGTACTGCTCGGCCGCCGCCCGCGCCTCGGCGGCGATCCGTTCTCGGAGGGAGCGGGGGGCCAGTACGTACGCGTGCCGGCCCCACCCCAGCAGCCACGGGAGCACCTCCCGCTCGTGGTGCACTTTTAGGGTCAGAAGGAGGCGGCCGTCAGACTGTTGCTCGCGCTCGGTGACGCGGAGAGAGGGAGCGACCTGTACGGCGGACGCCACATCGGCGTCAAAGGCGACCCGAACGGTGAGTTCGCGGTCGGGAGGAGAAGCCGCGCCGTCGGGCGGTGTACGGTAGCTGGCCGGCCGGTCGAAGCGACGATCCGTCAGTGTCACGGAGTGGACGTCCGAAAGGCGCAGGTGCACCACGCGGTCTCGGTCTGGGGCATGCCCAACGACGTACCACATGCCGCCCTGCTGGACAAGGCCGTAGGGGTGAAGGCGTCGTTCGTCCGTGTCCCCGTCGAGCGTCACGGCAAGGGCCCGCTCCTCGACCAAGGCCTGTCGGATGCGTCGCAGCAGCAGGTCGCTGGTTGGGGGGCCGAAGGCGCTGGGGGGAACGAGGGAGACGCTGCCCTGGAGGGAAAAGGCACGGGTCCAGTCCTCATCCGGAAGGACGCTGTGGAGCTTCTCCTGGGCCGACTGCGCGGCGACCCGGTAGCGGCCCTCCACGTTCTGGGCCGCGTAGGCACTGCCGAGCACCAGCATCACGGCCTCGTCGGTCGAAAGCGTGATGGGCTCCAGGAGATAGTCGTCCGGCACGCGATAGCCCTTCCCGGGCACCCCCTGCAGGGGGACGCCCGCCTCGACCATCGCCTGCACGTCGCGGTACACCGTGCGCTCGCTCACGCCGAGCGTCTGGGCCAGGTCTTCGGCCCGTTTCCAGGCGTCGGAGTCTAGCTGTAGAAGAATCGCGGGCCAGCGTTCGGACGGACGCATCGACCGGGAGGGGAAAACGAGTGTGCAGCGCACCGGACAGTATAACCAACAGACCGGCGGAGATGCAGCCCCCCGCCGGCCCAGCCAACCGGGGAGAGGTTAGAGATTTTATCGTGCGGCAGTGGCCTCGATTTCCACCAGGAGTTCGGGGAACGCGAGCCGGGTCACGCCGAGGAGGGTGATGGGCGGTTGGACGCCCGCCTCTTGCAGCCGATCGGTGATTGCGCCGTAGTGGGCAAACAGGCTGTCCACGTCTGTCGTGTACACGGTCAGACGGACGAGATTGGCGAGGCTGTAATCGGCGTTCTGAAGGACGGTGACGAGGTTTTCCATCGCCTGGCGGACCTGCGCGCCCATGTCGTCGGCGTGAACGGGCGTGCCAGAGGCATCCATGGACACCTGGCCCGCGCAGTACAGCACCCGCTGCGGGGCGGTCATTTCAAAGCCTGGGAGTATCCAAACTGATCTTGCCAGGTCCAGGGGTTCACGGTGCGGGGTTTCGTATTGGGCATCTGGGATTGTGTGTTCATTGCAAGGGAGACGATTGAGGTGTAGACAAACTGTCTCCCAACGCCACCGGGTGTCCGGAAGAGTCCGGACGCCCGGCGTGGGAGAGCCAAACGTGCCCTTAGGCGGGCTGAGGGAGGGAGAACCAACGCTTGTTTACCGCAAGCCAGTCATCGAAGGACTGCAGGTCCGGATTCAGCTGGCGACTGCGCGACACGTTTCGGGCGTCGCAGAAGTCGTCGTTGAAGTCGCGCTTGAACTGGAACATGTTGCCCAGGTCTTCGGCGCCGGGGAATCCGAACTCCCGGTACGTCGCGGGATCGACGGCGTGGTAGTGCACCGTCGTTCCAAGAGCGTCCGAAAGCGCCGACGTCATCTCCACGCCCGTCAGGTGTTCACCGGCGATCCCGACGGTGCGACCGATGTACGTGGAGCTGTCCTGGAACAGAGCGTAGGCGCACCGGCCAATGTCCTCGGCGGCAATGCCGGGGAGCTTGGCGTCCCCCATCGGCAAGGTGAGCGTGAGGACGCCGTCCGCGCTCGGGGCGACCATGCCTTGCAGGAGGTTTTCCCAGTAAAAGGAGGTCAGCAGAAACGTGGTCGGTACCCCGCGGTCGGTGAAGGCCTGGTTCGCTTCTCCCTTGGCGTCACAGTGCGGCACCTTGTAGTGCTCCATGAGGGTCGGCATGCGGTCGTCGTCCAGCGACATCCACTGGCG
>JBKHEM010000010.1:0-34652 GCA_046540815.1 Salinivenus sp. | reverse complement strand
GGATACGTCGCTGTCCACGACGAGGCTGCCTTCGGCGATCAGTGAGTCCTCAATGGTCGCGTTTTGCACCTTGGCCGGCGGCAGCATCCGGGCGTGGGTGTAGAGGGGCCGGTTGGGGTCGTAGAGGCTAAACTTGGGCTCCGGCTGCCCCATCATCAGGTTCGCCTCATAGAAGGACCGGATGGTGCCCACGTCCCGCCAGTAGCCCGTGAAGGGGTAGTTGACCACCTTGGCCTCTTCAATGGCCTTCGGGATGATTTGCTTGCCGAAGTCGTTGTCGTCCGGATTGGCCTCCAGCAGGCTGCGCAGCGGATCGCGGTCGAAGACGTAGATGCCCATCGACGCCAGGTAGATCCGCCCCTTTTCCTGCAACTCGGGGGAAACTGGACTTTCCTTCCCCTCCAACTCTTCGGCGGGTGGCTTCTCGTAAAACTCCGTAATGACGTGCTCATCGTCGGTCTTGAGGATGCCGAAGGCCGGGGCTTGCTCGGCCGTCACCGGAATGGTGCCGATGGTCACGTCGGCGTCGGTCTCCTGGTGGTGCGCCAGGATTTTGCGGTAGTCCATCGAGTAGAGGTGATCGCCCGACAGGATAAGGGCGTGGTCGTGGCGGTAGCCCTCCATGTGCGGGAGGCCGCGGCGCACCGCGTCGGCCGTGCCCTGGAACCAGTCTTTGGAGGCCGGGGTCTGCTCGGCGGCCAGCACCGTCACAAACCCGTTCGTGAAGCGGTCGAAGCGGTAGCTCTGCGACAGGTGCCGGTTCAGGCTGGCGGAGTTAAACTGAGTGAGAACAAAAATCCGCGGGATCTCGGAATTGATGCTGTTCGAGATCGGTACGTCGATCAGCCGATACCGACCCGCAAGGGGCACCGCCGGCTTGGCGCGCAGTTTGGTGAGGGGATACAGGCGCGTGCCGGCGCCGCCGCCAAGGATGATGGAGAGCGTGCTTGCGTTCATGGCGGGGGCGACGTCTTGGATGGGAGGCGAATGTTCCAGGCCCGAGGTGCAGGAACGGACCCTGAGGGGGTTTCCAAGAAAGGAACGCGGTGCGTGTGATGCAACGCACAGCTACCGAAAAAGCCGGAGGAGTAGATTCAGGAGCACCGTGAGCACGATGCTGACCACGAGCATGGTGCCGATCGGCACGTAGATGCGGACGTTGTCTCCCTTGTAGGAAACGTCGCCGGGCAGCGACCCGAGATCCACCACGCGTCCCAGGACAACGAGGACCAGTCCCATCACCACGAGTCCACCCCCAAGATAAAGGAGCAGCCGGCCAATGCTCTCCAGATTCATGAGATCATGGGAATTGGTTTGAGGAGAGGGTGAGGTACAGGACGGGGAGCCCATCGTTCACTTGACATTCGCGCCCGGAGGTGCACTTTCCGAAAACCCTGGGAGGCGCCGTTCGTGAGAGTAGCGGTTTCCCTTTCGTCAAACCCTGCCTGATGTCATGGTGCTCCTCAAATGGACCCTCGTCGTTCTCCACATCATCACTGCTGCCGCGTGGTTTGGGCTGGGACTGCGCTTGGCGGGGCGCGCCCGGTCGATTCTCGGCCTCTCTGGGGAGGCCCAAGCGGCGGTTGCTGAGGACGGCGCCCGGTCGGTGTGGCTGATGAATCTCTTTGTCGTCCTCACGCTGGTGTTTTCGATTGGGGCCTTTATTGCCGGCGGTCACTTCGTTGCCTACGGCCCGGCCTACCACTCCGCCGTCACCCTGGTCATCGTGCTCACACTCGTCCAGCTGTTCGTGATCCGTCCGGGCTGGACGGCGCTGCAGGACAACGTGGGCCTGGAGGGGACCGACGCCGAGGCGGCCGGGTCGGCCAAAACCAAGGTGGCCATTGGCACGGGCGTCGGCCACCTGCTGTGGCTCGTGCTCCTGGGCCTCATGTTTTGGGATCAATTCGCGGCGGCCTTGTAGCCGGGTGCTTCGTCCCGGGGCTGCTACGAGTCCTCTCCGGGGGTTCGCTCGTCGGGGACAATGAAGGCCTCGGGGTAGGCCTCCTGCGCGGCGGCCAGAACCGCCTCCGCATCGTCCCGAGAGGCGAAGGGCCCGAGACGGACGCGGTAGAGCGGCGTCCGATACGCGATCTCAACGGGAGACGCCTCTGCTGTCTCCAGGGGGTCCGGAAGATCTCCCGGAGCGGTGTCCGTCCACCACTCCATGGCCGTCCCGAGGGCCTGCTCGGCCTCTGCCTTGTCTTCGGTCATGCGAAGTTGCACGCGGTATACGCGCGTCGTCTCGTCCTCCGATCCGGTGGAGCGCAGTCCCGAGCACGCACCGACGGCGAGAAGCAGAATCATCACGGCCGTGACGCCAAGGGGCCGAACAAATGAACACCGGTACAACATCCTATCGACAACGCTGAGAAGAGAACGAAGGGGATGAACGGGGCAGCGGCCTGGTGCGTTGCATTTCGGCATCGCGAAGGCGATCATGGAATGCTCGTTTTTCGAGCCTCGCTCCGGGTGCAACAGCTCAAACCATCGCCTCCGCCGCCGCACCGTAGAAGACGGGACAGTTCCCCTGGAATGACGTTCTTCCGCATGCCTCCTCCCTTCCGTACGGTGCCCGTTATGCGCTCGCTGATCTTTGCCTTCATCGGAACGGTTGTGCTCGTCGTGGGCGGCTGCCAGTCGTCGCCGGAGCCCTCCGCGGACGCCGTGATCGACAGTGCGAGGGCCGCGCACGGGAGCTCCGTTCTCGACCGGGCCACGATCACCTTCGAGTTTCGGGGGGAGTCCTTCCGCCTCCGCCACGATGACGGGCAGTTCCACTACCGCCGCACCTTCACCGATTCGCTGGACCGTTCGGTCACCGAGGGCCTGACGAATGAGGGTCCTTATCGGGTGATCGATGGCGACACCACCACCCTGGATTCCGATGGACGCACCACCGTGGACACCAACGTCAACTCGGTTGCCTACTTTGCGCTTCTGCCCGCCCCCCTCAACGACCCCGCCGTCCAGCCCTCCTACCGCGGGCGCGACACCATTGACGGCGCGCCGTACCATCGCGTGCAAGTCACCTTTCAACAGGAAGAGGGCGGGCAGGACTGGGAGGACGTGTTCGTCTACTGGTTCCACACGGACACCTACGCGATGGACTACCTCGCGTACGCCTTCGGGCTTGGCCCGGAGGAGGAAACCGGCACCCGCTTCCGAGAAGCCTACAACGTCCGTCGGAGCAGCGGCGTCCGATTCGCGGACTACTACAACTACACGGCCGACACGCTGGCCCCGGACCAAATGCACCGCTACCCAGACCTTCGTTCCCGCGACACCCTCCGTGAAGTCTCCCGCGTGACCCTCGATAGCGTGAAGGTGCGCCCTCTGTCGGACTCTTAACCCGCCCCGTCCTCATGCGCTCGGCTCCTCCCGGTTGTTTTTCCTTGCTGGTTCTGGGCCTCGTTCTGCTGCTCCCGTTCGTGTTGGCGAATGCCGTCCTCACGGCCCTCGGCAAGCTCGGATTGGGCCCGACGTCTTCGCTTCTCGCGGCCCTCGGCATCTTTGGCGGAAGCCTGATCAACATTCCCGTCACCCGAATCGAGCACGAAACCGTCGTCGACTACCTCCCAAACCAGCTGCTCGGCCTGGGCCGCCTGTTGTCGCAACCCGTTCGGCAGCGCACGTACACCGTCATTGCCGTGAATGTGGGCGGCTGCCTGGTCCCCACGGCCCTGGCCGGCTACCAGGTGGCCCGTCTGGCCCTCGAGGCTCCTTCTGTCCTCCCGGCCGCCGGCCTCGCCATTGCCATCAACGTGGGGCTCTGCTACTACTTTGCCACCCCGGAGCCCGGCCTCGGGATCACCATGCCCGCCCTCGTCCCGTCTCTGGCCGCGGCCCTCTGCGGACTCGTGCTGGCCCCCGAATGGGCACCGCCCGTCGCGTTTGCCGCCGGCGTGCTGGGCCCCGTCGTGGGCGCCGACTTTCTGCACCTGGACGACATCGCGGACATTGGCACAGGCATGGCCAGCATCGGCGGGGCGGGCACGTTCGACGGAATCGTGCTCTCGGGGCTCGTGGCCACCCTCCTCGTGCCCGGCGCCTTGTAGACTGTTTGGCCCTGTCGGGATCGATCGCTCAAACAAAAAACGCCCGTCCCGGAATCAACCGGAACGGGCGTTCATCTTTTCGTTCCGAACGCCCACTGCTGGACATTCGGTCAGCGAAGCCTAGAGGACGCCGCTGGCGTTCTCTTCGACACGGGTCACGTTGATGGCACTCAGGCCCTTGTCCGTGCGCTCGGTCTCAAACTCAACCGTCTCGCCGTCCCGCAGGCCCTCGTCCCAGCTCATGCCGGACAGGTTGTTCTGGTGGACGAACACGTCGTCGCTGCCATCCTGGGGCTTGATGAATCCGTATCCTTTCTCGCTGCTAAACCACTTGACTGTTCCGCGCTTCATAAAATGCTGTGCTGTTTGTTGGTGCCTCACCCTTCGAAACGGCAATTGGCGGGCGAGGAGAACTTCTTCTCGGCGCGACGACCGGCGACGGGGGATGCGTGTTGTGTGTTGCTCTCATTCACGCCCGTCCCTAGCTCCCGGTTCCTCGCCCCTTCTCCCATGAGACGTATTCACACATTCCGCGCGACCCCTCCCCGTCCAGCGCCCATCATGCACATCATACGGGACGGGTTCACGGCGACTGCACGCACAGCACGAATCCAACCCCGACACGGCTCGTATCTGAATATCCGAAATTGTCCTTTTGGGCCCGTAGCTCAGCCTGGATAGAGCATCGGCCTTCGGAGCCGAGTGTCGGGGGTTCGAATCCTCCCGGGCCCGCCGTCCCCGCGTCGCTGTCGCGAAGCGGGGCTTTTTCGTGTCTTGGCCTGGAGGGGAGGAAAGTGGGGGGCCTAGCACGTCGAGTGAAACAGGCCGCCCACGGGCCGTTCGTCGCGGAGGGCGTTGTAGCGCTCCACCGCTTTCTCAGTTTGGAGGACGTGGACTTCTACTCCTGCTTCTTCGAGGTATCGCAGGGTTTCGGGTTTTACCTTGAGGCGCTCGTTCATTCCGCGGGACAGGACCACGGCCTCGGCGCCGTGCTCCAACAGCTCGTCCACATCCGCGGGCTGAATGCCCGGCGAGTGGGAGGTGCCGGTTTCGTTCCAGTCCCACGCCCGCGCCCCGCCCGGGTAGAGCTTTGCGTCTTTGAAGGACTGTTCCCGACCCTCAATCTCCAGGCTGCCCCAGGAGACATGCGAAATCCGCGGCGACGCGTCCGTCTCGGTCGGCATGGTGACAGGCGACTCGATGAGGGGGGCGCGAACAGGAGGATCCAAACGAGCCACTCCCACCGAAGATTCGGCCCGGACCAGGACCCGCTACGTGACGATCGTACAGGTCCCCGTCTCGTAGGCCTCCCGTAGCGCTTCGATGGCATCGGCACGTAGGCGTTCGGGATCGTCGTGGCTCGGCCCCCGAACCGCGATGCCCACACTGACCCCGCCTTCCAGCGCTCCCGTCTCGCCCGACAAGGCCTCCTGCACGTCTACCGCCCAGTCCTCCACCGCATCGGCCCCCTTTCGGAGGAAAATGCCGTAGGTCAACTCGCCGAACCGCTCGATGCGCTGCCCGGGCGCCTCCTGTTTCAGTCGCGCCCGCATCCGGCGTTCGGTGGTTTCAACCGTGTCCGGTCCGCGTCGGGCAATCGCCTCCGCCCGATTCAGATGCACGAGGGCGAGCGAAAGGGCGTCTGACGCCGCCCGGGCCGCCTCCATTTCTTCCTCGATGATCGCGCGACGGGGCGGCGGGGCATCTTCGTCGCGCCCTTCGGCCTCCGGTGCATCCTCTAGCGACGCCGTAAGAGAGGACTCCGTCGTGGCGTCGTCCGTTGCCGAAGGGGCCGCTACTTCATGGTCCTGAAGGAGATCGACCGTCCGAGCGTAGTGCTTGAGCAGCCGCCGGGCCCGGCGGGTTGCAAGATCCGCGGCCTCGGTGGCATCTGCCAGCAGGAAGGTCGTCGAGGGGTCGTCGGGGCGCTGGATGGGAGCAACGGCCATCTGCGTGAGCCCATCGGGACGGGTGCGGTAGTACCCAAGGGCCGCCCGTGTCGGGTCGTCGAGCGCCTGCACGGTGACCGGCTGGCGCGCCCGGCGGGCCGAGAGCAGGGGCACCTGCGCCTCGAACACGCCCGACGTCTGGACATCGGAGGCGCGGCTGGCACACGATTCGATCCGGTACTCCAGGGCCACATCCTCCTGGACGAGCAGGCAGACCGTGTGCGCGTTCAGCGCCACACGGGCAGACTCAAGAAGGGCTGAAAGGGCAGACGCATCCTCCGACGGGGCTGCGGGGGATGCCTCCGGGGTTTGTTGAGTCGGCGGTGCGTCCGGTTCTGATGCCGACGCCTCCTCATCGGTCGGGTCCGGCGGCGCGACGGCGGGATGATCGGACGCGGGATTGGAGGAGGGAATGCTGGTCCTGGGGTCGCGCTCGGACCGTGCTGGGGCCGGAGCGGCCGTGGGCGACTCCCGCCCCGTCCCCGCTCCTTCGCCCGAGTCTGAGGAGGCCCCGGCGCTCGCCCCCTCGCCCTCTTTGGGCCGGACGTCCATGATGCCGAACTCCTCCAGGTCGTCTTCCGCCTCGGGGTCCGACGGCCGCACCGAGTCCCGGCGCTGGTGGCTCTCGTACTGGGTCCACGCCCGCCACCCGAAAAGGCCCAACGCCCACAGGAGGGGCACCCCGGCTCCCGCGTAGAGCCACGGGCGCCCGAAGACGAAGGCCAGCACGGCGAGCAAGACGGCGAGAAGGACGAGAAAAACGCGGAGCATGCGATGCGGGGGCAAGCGGCGGCCGAGCGATCTGGAGTTGGCTGATGAAGGTATTCCCCCCCGGCGGCAATGTCAATGAGGGGACAGCTCGCGATGCCCTCCTCCTCGGGGGCGCCGTCATGGCTTAGGCGGACGGATGTCCGTTCGGTCTCGCCCCCGCCGCGGCAATGGCATCGGGAACGCCCGGCTCAATCGGGAGGGTATCCACATCGTCGGGCAGGGTCACCGACGGAAGCCGATACGGAACGTCCGCGTCGTCCGGAAGGGGGTTCGGCTCCGCCCAGAGGGTCCCGTCGTAGCTTTCCATCAGCACCCGGTCGCCGGCCCGGCCTTTCACGTAGCTGCGGGTGAGGGGCACTTTGCCGTGGGGCGTGTCGAGGACGTAGTCGGGGATGGCAAAGCCGGAGGTGCGTCCGCGGAGTTCCCGCATGATGTGCATGCCAGTTTCGATCGGGGTTCGCAGATGCGCCGTTCCCCCAATCAATTGCGCCTGGTACAGGTAGTAGGGCCGAACGCGCATCCGCACCAGGCCTTCGTTGAGGGCCTTCATCGTGTCCACGTCGTCGTTGATGCCGCGCAGGAGCACCGTCTGGTTGCCCACCGGGACGCCGGCGGACTTGAGGCGATCGATGGCCGCAGCCGCGTCGTCGGGCAGTTCTTTCGGGTGGTTGAAATGGGTGTTCACCCAAATGGGGTGGTAGCGGGCCAGCAGGTCGCAGAGATCATCGGTGATTCGGTACGGCAGTTTCACTGGCATGCGCGTGCCGAAGCGGATGAGCTCCACGTGGTCAATGGCGCGCAAACGACTCAGCAGCCACTCCAGATTGTCTTCGTTGAAGGTCAGGGGGTCGCCGCCCGTCAGCAGCACGTCGCGGATTTCGTCGTGGGCGGCAATGTAATCGATGGCGGCCTGGTGTTCGTCGGTGCGCATGAAGAAGTTGGCGTCGCCCACCATGCGTTTGCGCAGGCAGTAGCGACAGTAGACCGCGCACTCCGCGGTGACACAAAAGGCCACCCGGTCCTCGTAATTGTGGATGAGGTTCTTCACCGGGGAATGGCCCGTTTCGTCGAGCGGGTCCATGCCGTTCACGATGTCGGGGCCGAGCTCGTCCATCGTGGGCACCACCTGCCGCCGCACCGGGTCGTCCGGGTCCTGCGGGTCCATCAGGTGCGCGTAGTAGGGCGTCACGTTCCACCGGAAGACTGCGTCCGTCTGTTCGATGGCCGTTCGTTCCTCCGGGGTCGGCTCAATCCAGTCGGCCAGGGCCTCGACGCTGTGGATGCGATTCTGCATTTGCCAGCGCCAGTTGGTCCAGTCCGCCGGATCGGCATGTTCGGGAATGGTGGACGGCACCGCCATGCGACCGTGAGACCTTGTGCAAAGGGGTTCGGAAGGAGTTAGACGCCCCGTGTTCTCAATCGTTGCTGGCGATCTCATTCGACCTCAAGCCGTCGCAGCCCCCGCTGAAAAATCTCTGCCAGATACTCAACGTAGTCGCGCCCCATCAGCTCTGCAATGATGGCAAAGGTGTCGTCGGGCGCGAAGGTGGGCAGGGGATTCACTTCCAGAACCCACGGCTGCCCCTCGGCGTCGACGCGGAAATCGGCGCGGGCGAAGTCGCGGCATTCCAGCTTGTCGAAGAGGCGGAGGGCGAGGGACTGAAGCTGGGCTTCCAGCTCATCGTCCAGCGTGCCCCCAAGCTCGTAGTCCCACTCGTTCTCGGCCGTCGGAGCGCCGCGGTGCTCCAGGGCGTGCAGGCCAATCCCGGTCGTCGGCTCCACACCGCGCTGCAGCACGGGAAGCGCCTCGGGCGGGTTGTGCCCCACGACGGCGACGGTAAATTCGCCGCCGCCCTCAACAAACCGTTCCACCAGGGCATGCTGCTCGTACGTGGACGCAATCCGATCCACCTGACGACGAAGGGCCTCCACGGTGTCCACGCGGCTCTCCGGGGTGATGCCTTTCGAGGTGCCCTCGTGGCGGGGCTTGACGAAGAGCGGAAACGGCGGGAGGTCGGCCGGGTCGACTTCGTCCCCTTTCCCGTACGTCCGGTACGCCGGGGTGGGAATGTCTGCCGCGGCCATCAGGTCCTTCGTCCATCCCTTGTCGAGCGTCATCGAAAGGGTAAGCGCGTCGGATCCCAGGCACGGGATGCCCGCCATCTCCAGGAGGATGGGCGCGTAGGCCTCCCGGTTGCGACTGCGGGCGCCTTCCGAGATGTTAAGGGCCGCGTCCAGGGCCAAGCCCTCCTGGAGTTGATCGCGGAGATCAAACGCCGTGCCCACGCGCACCGGGGTGTACCCCAGGTGCTCAACCGCCGCGGCAAGGACCTCAACCGTGTCCGCCGGCTCATACTCCGCATCGGCATCGGGCGGATCGTCGTCGCGCCACGGGTAGCGGTCAAACGTGTCGTAAACGAGTCCGATGCGCATCGGGGCAAGAAACGGAACATGGGCGGGTGCGATTTGCCCTCAACAAATGGTCCTCACGGTCGTTCACCGCGCACGCTGTTCATTTTCTCAGACTGTCGTCGCCATGACGCAGAAAGCACTCATCGTTCGCACGGGGCCCGACGGTCACGACGGGCTGGAGGCCCTTAATATTGAACTGGAACGGGGCTGGCGGGTGGCGCAGGTGGCCCCGATGGGGGGCGCAGCCGGGCCGGCGGAGACCCCCTGTCATGCGGCTCTCGTCATCCTGGAACGACGCGCCGAGGACGCGGGGCCTTCCCTGGCCGTCGAGGCCCTGGAGCACGAAACAAAATCGACCGTGGAGGAGGTCGTCGACGATCCGGACGAAGTTGTGGAGGGCAACGGGACCGAACCGCCCGATGAGCCGCTGCCGTGACATTGAATCGGACCGGAGCGCTTCGCCTTAAAACGAAAGGGCCTGCCCTTTCTCGGGCAGGCCCTTCTCGTGTCCGTACGTTATGTGTGGACCAAACTCACGGTGCCGTCCCACTTATTCGATGGGAGCATCCACCTGGACGAGCGCATCGACCTGGGGATCGTTCTCCGGCTGATCGATCGCGATCCCTGTAATATACTGGCCCGCCTGCACCGGAAGGCCCTCATCGCCTCCCACCTGGAGCTGGAGGACAACCGGCTCTTTTTCTCCGGCGGGCGTCACCGACAGTTCGCTTCCGTCCTGGGATACCTCCTGCGGGGCGAACTGCCCGGCAAAGCCGTCCGGGAAGCTGTCGGTAAACTGAAAGTCTGAAATCAGCGGGTCGGCATTCTGAAGATCTTCGCCCGGGGGCGTGAGGTAAATGTCGACTGCCCCGGCTCCGGCTGAGCCGTGCACGAGCCGGATTCCGACCTCATCGTCCCCGAGGTCCGTCTCGAATCGGTCGCGCAGCACAATCGGCTGCGGCGTGTCGTCGCCGGCCGCAAGCGCCCCCGCCACGATCACAGTGTACTGTGCATCCTCCTCGAGATTCGCCGCGCCAGCCGTGGTCGTGAAGACCTCATTTCCATCTGCATCCTGCACCTCAATCTCAGATTCGGCGGTGACGGGCACGTTGAGGTACTCCGAGATCGTCGGGCTGGCCGTTTCCCCACTAAAGGTGACGTCGCTGGCAACAACCTCTCCATCAACAAGAACATCTACAGCCCCGGCGTCCGCAGATGCGTGCATGAACCGGACCTGGGCGGTAGGATCGTCGCCTCCGCCGTTGCTGTCACAAGCTACAAGGCCCACAGCGAGGAGAAGGCCCACGAGAAATGTAAACGCGTTTCGCATAATCATCAGAGGATGTACGTAGAAAGAGAAGTGTGGAGCGCCCAATACGAAGGCAGACTTTACACTGTTAACATGAAAGAGAACCTACACCCGGCCTTCGGGGTTCGTAGCGAAAGCGCTTTTTCACAACTAATGTTTTCAGGCAGCCGCCAAGGCGACTCCCGATTCGGAAAACGCCTGCTCCGTTGCAATTCCTCAAGGCGGTCCCTACTCTCCCGACAGAGAAGGCCTTCCTGTCTCTTTCCGCGGCCCCGGCTCTTCTTCCCGTTCCATTCTGGCCTTTTCCCATTATGCAGCCTCCTCGGTCTACGGCCCTCGTTTCGAGTATCTTCGTGCTTTTGTGTATCCTGGCCGTGCAGGTCCCGGAGGCGGCTCGGGCCCAGGGGTTTAGCGTCTACGAACAGGGCACGTGCACCATGGCCCAGGCCGGGGCGGCGGTCGCCCAGCCCTGCGCCGACGGATCGGCCCTCTTTTTTAACCCGGCCGGTCTTCTGGAGACAGAAGGGCTCACCCTGAGCGGGGGAGCCACCCTGATTGCCGCACAGGGTAGCTTCACGTCCGACTACGACCGGACGGAGACGAATCTGCAAAACGATCCCATCCTGGTTCCCCACCTGTACGGTGCGTACCGCCTGTCGCCCGATCTCGCACTCGGGCTGGGCGTCTACGTCCCGTACGGACTCGAAACGCAGTGGCCCACCGACTGGGACGGCGCCTTTGAGGGATACGACAACGGCCTGCAGTCCATTTATGTGCAGCCGACTGCCGCCTACCAACTCACTGATCGGATTCGGGTGGGGGGTGGTCCCATCCTGGGAATTAGCAGCGTGACGCTGAACCAGCAGGTCGACGTGTCGAGCCAGGCGGTGCCGTCCGACCAGGTTCCCGACGGCACCACCTTTGGCAACCTCGGCATTCCCTTCCACACGGCCTTCGCGGACTCGGGCCTGGAGGCCACCGGTGCCATTGGATTCGGCGGTCACCTCGGCATGACCGTGGAGGCCACGGACTGGCTTGATTTCGGCGCGCGCTACCTCACGCCCATCAAGTTCGAGTACGAGGGAGACGCCACCTTCGAGCAGATCTCAACCGGCCTTCAACTGCCCGACGACAACCCCATTACCGGACAGCCCACCCCGCTCGACCTCGTGCTGGAGCCGTCCTTCGTGAACGGGCCGCTCGTCGATCAGTCCGTGGAGACAGAACTGACAATGCCCGCGCAGGTGGTGGCGGGCGTGGCCGTGCAGGCGACTGATCGGCTTCTGCTCCAGGCCGATTACCAGTGGACCGGGTGGTCGAGCTTCGACTCAATTCCGCTCACTTTTGAAGAGGAGGCACTCAGCCAGACCCGCCGGGAGGGCTACGACAACACGAGCGCTGTGCGTCTGGGCGGCGCGTACGAAGCAACCGATGTTCTCACCGTGCGCGCCGGCTACCTGTTCAACCAGGCCGCCGCCCCCGACCGCACGGTGACGCCCCTCCTCCCCGAGGCCGATCGCAACCACCTCACGGCCGGGCTGAGCTGGCAAATTATCGACACGGTCGGGCTCAACGTCGCCTACCAGTACCTCGGGCAGAACGACCGACGGGGGCGCGTTCGGGGCGTGCGACCGGGCGAAGAAAACCCAACAGCCGAGGATCTCAATAGCGGCCTCTATTCTTTCAACGCCCACCTCGTTGGGACCACTGTCACGATCAATCTCTAACGTCCCATGACCCTTTTGTCCCTTTCGTCCCGCCCCGTTCGGTGGAGTCTCTTTCTTCTGCTCGGGGTCGCGCCTCTCCTCCTCGGCTGTTCCGATGAGTCGCTCCTGGAGCCCGAGACCACAGACGCCCGCTTCGACCGGTACGTGGCCCTCGGCAACAGCATCACCGCGGGCTTCCAGTCCGACGGCATCAACCAGACGCTCCAGCAGCAGTCCTACGCCGTGCGGCTGGCGGACCAGATGAACACCCCGTTTTCCATTCCAGCGCTCAACGATCCGGGCTGTCCCCCGCCGCTCACGCAGATCTTTCCGCCGGAGCGGGCAGCGCCTGTTGAGTGCGCCCTGCGCTCCTCGCCCATTCCCACTCGGCTCAACAACGTAGCCGTGCCGGGCGCCTGGGTCCAGGACGCCCTCACGAACGATGTGGGCGACGGGGCGAACCCGAACACCCTGACCACCTTCATCCTGGGCGGACGCACACAGGTTGAGGCCGCGACCGACGTCTCGCCCACCTTCGCGACGGTGTGGCTCGGCAACAACGACGTGCTTCGGGCGGCCCTGGCCGGAACCCCCAGCCTCGCCACGTCGACAGCCGATTTCGAGACGCGCTACACGCAGGTGCTCGACAGCCTGGAGGCCGCAGGGGCTAGCGCCGGGGCCCTCGCCAGCGTCGCGGACGTCACCCTTCTTCCCAATCTGTCTCCCGGGGCTGCCTACTTTGCCGCTAAAGAAAACGACCAGTTGCCCGCCGACTTCGATGTGGCCGCCAACTGTGCCCCCTCATCCGAGGGGGGTGTTGGAGATCAGATGCGCGTTCCCTTCCGGTACGGCATCGGGGTGTTTCTCCAACTGGCCAGCAACGGCGAAAACGTAGAGCTGGATTGCACGGACAACCGGTCCCTCGATGAGATCTTCGGCGAGTCGACCCTGGAGCAAATCGACGCGGCGGCTGCGGGGCCCATTTCACTTCTCACCGACACCGAACTCCAGCAACTCGTCGATCGAACGCAGGATTACAACAGCGTTCTTCAGCAGGAGGCCGATGATCGGGGCTGGGCCTACGTCGACGTGAACTCGTCGCTGACGGCCCTCTACGCCGCGGACGACCTTGTCCCCAAGTTTCCCAATCTCACCCCCGACCAGCCAACCTTCGGGACGTTCTTTAGCGAGGACGGGGTTCATCCGAGTTCGGAAACCCACCAGGTCGTTACTAATCTCTTCGTGGAGGCCATCAACGCAGAGTACAACACGTCTCTGGACACGATCGACGCTCCGGATGTGCCCGCGTCCTCCCAGTAGGCACGCCCTCTATCGTCAGGGCGCTTCCGTCTCCGTAGTGTCCGATGAGGGGGCGGTCCCCGCCGTGTCGGGACGAGCCGTATCGGCGGAAGGGCGCGGGGCAACCGTCGTGTCGGACGGCGGGACCCCAAGGGTGTCCGGCGGAGGCATGGCGACTGACGTATCGGACGCGAGGAAGCGGACGTCCCCATTCTGGACTCGCACCTCGATCGATGCGTCCCCGTCTCCGAGGTCGGCCCGGTAGCGCCCGCCCCCATCAACGGGCTCGAACTGCTCGTTCGAAAGCGACAGGCCCTGTGCCCGAATCGTGCCGGCGCTCGTCCGCGCATCCAACCGGGCCGACGTTTCGGGCGGCACGGCCACCATCACATCGCCATTCTCCGTCTCCAGCGTGACCGTCGCGTCGGACGGCAGGGCCCGGATTCCGAGTGCGAGGTCTCCATTTTGCACGGACACGTCCACCGGCGCGGCGGTCCCGCGGAGGGTGACCGGGCCGTGGCTCTGCCGAATCGTGAGCGCCCCTTCGACTCCGTCAATCCTCACCGGTCCACTCGTCTTCTCAATCTGGAGCGGCGTGGCCCGAGGCACCGTCCCGGCCACGTCCACGGCCGCGTACGCCGTCGTTTGCGAGCTGCTTTCCAGCGTATAGGTGTAGGTCTCCTCACTGCCCGACTCCTCAACCGAGATGTCGTCCAGCGTCGCCCGGGCGTCGTCCGGGTCCGCTCCCCGTCCGCGCCGGATGAATGACAGCTCGGCCGTCGTGGCTGTGTCGCCTCGAATTGTTGCGGCGCCCCGAAAGCCGTCGATGCGGAGGGGCCGGTCGCTCGGGGCCACGGCGCGGGACAGCGTGTCGACCGCTTCCACGACGCCAAGGCGGACGGTACCGTCATCCGCCCGATCCACGTCGGTCTCCGTGGCCTGCTGGCACCCCCCCGCAGCCAGGAGTCCAAGAGCAGCAATGAGTCCAACGACGGTCCAGCGTGCCTGAATCATTACGTCAAAGCGAATGCAGTGAGGACGAGATGTGAAGTGCCCTGTTAGAAATTGAGAAGACCTATCCGAACTCAGTGAAGCTCAATGTTTTGGATGAACCGGCGAGCCGCAACGTACGATCCGCCCCAGCCCAGCACCATTCCCGTTCCGATGAGTCCGCCGACGAGCGACAGCTGAAGCGGGAGCGACGCCGGGTCCATGTCGAGCTGCTGGAGGAACGTGCGGTACAGGCCCCACACCACCCCGCTCGCCACGAGCCCCCCCAGCAGGCCCTGCAGCATGCCCTCCACAAGGAAGGGGCGTCGCACGAAGCGGTCGGTGGCCCCCACCAGCTTCATGGTGCGGATGAGAAGGCGGCGGGCGTAAATAGTGAGCCGAATGGTGTTGGCGACGAGAAAGACGGAGGCCAGCACCACAATGACCCCAAGCGCAATGCCAATGGCGTTGAGGAGCTGGCGGTTTTGCGCGACCTGGGTAAGCACATCCCGATTGAAGACCACCTCGTCGACCCCCTCCCACTCGCCAATCGTGGACGCGAGCTGTGCCATGCTGTCGGGGGTGGCGTACTCCGGCTCCACCTCGATGCGCACGGAGGCCGGGAGGAACGTCGGGTCTTCGAAGACGGAGGCCTCCTCGCCAAATTCTTTCCGGAAGATCTCGGCGGCCTCTTCGTGGGACACATATTCGGATTGAGCCACCCCCGGCGTGGTCTTAATGCGGGCCCGGAGCGCCTCCTGCACATCCGCGTCTGCCTCCTGTTCGACAAACACTTCCATCTCTCCCGCCTGCTCCCGAAGCGTATCAGAAATGACCTGCGCCTCGTAGCCCACCACGGCAAAAACGCCGATCAGGACGAGGGCCACGGCGATGGCGCTCGTCGAGGCAAACGCGGCGAACTTGGCCCGCCCAAAGTTGGCGATGCCCTCACGAATGAAGTACGGCAGGGACACGGACACGAAGACGGGTTGGAGAAAAGGAAGCGGCCCATCAACGTACGAAGGGCCGGTCCGAAAGGTAAAGGCTTGAAGAGGAGGTTACTCCAATCCCTCACGGGCCGTGCCTCCATACGTCGGCCCGTGCGGGTAGCTGCCCAGCACCTGTAGCTCGCGCGTGATCTCGCGGAGGTGATCCAGCGCCCGCGCCACGGCCTCGTCCTCGGCCCGCCCATCCACGTCCAGAAAAAAGCGATAGCGGCCGGGGTGCCCCACCAGGGGGCGGCTTTCAATCTTCAGAAGGTCCAGTTCGCGGAGGGCAAACACGGCCAAGCTCTTGAAGAGCGCGCCGGGGACATTTTCTTGCAGCACGAACGCAACCGTGGTCTTCCGAGGAGCGCCCGCGTCTCCCGAGGGCGCCTGTCCTTTCGGGGCGAGCTCCAGGAATCGCGTAAAGTTCTCCGGATTGTCTTCCAGCCCTGCGGCCAGCACCGAGAGCCCGTACCGCTCGGCGGCCCGACGCGAGGCCACCGCGGCCACGTGGGGATCGGCCGCCTCGGCCACGGCACGGGCGGCCCCGGCCGTATCCGGCGCGGGCTCCACCGTGGCCTGAGGCACGTGGGACTGAAGCCAGGCGCGGCACTGCCCCAGGGCCTGTGCGTGGGAACGGACGGTTTGCAGGGCCTCGATCGTCGCCCCGTCCGGGGCCATCAGGTGATGCTGAATGCGAAGATTCAGCTCGCCGACGATGGTGACCGCATGGGTGCGCAGGTGATCGTAGTTGACCCGCACACTGCCGAACACCGCGTTCTCGATAGGCACCAGGCCGCGGTCCACCTCCCCCTCCTCCACGGCGGCAAACACGTCTTCAAACCCGGGATAGGGGCGAGGGACGGCCTCCTCGAAGCCGCGTCGGATGGCCTCCTCGCTGTACGCGCCGGGCGCGCCCTGAAACGCAATCTGCCGTGGCATCGGAACGGGTCGTGTGCTTGGAAAACAGACGGGCGGCCGGGCTTCCGGATGCAAAACCGCCCTTCCCACGAATGATCTGAAGCAGGCGTTCCGCCCCAAATAGAAATCCCCGACCGGGTAGCCCGGTCGGGGATCAAACCGTCGTTCCAAAATCGGCTCTCCTGTTCGATCGGGCCACCGTATGACCCGGAGACGAGGCCTGAAGGAACTACTTGATTTCAATCTGACGGCGCGTGCTCTTCTCCGTCTTCGGCACGTGGATGGTCAGCACGCCGTTGTCGTACGCGGCTTCGATGTTCTCGTTGTCTACGGCATCGGGAAGCGTAAAGGTGCGGTGGAAGTTGCCGAAAGCCCGCTCCACTCGCACGTACTCTTCATTCTCCGAGCGCTCACTGGTGCGCTCTCCGCTGATGGTCAACGTGCTGTTCTGCAGGTTGATCGTGATGTCTTCCTTCGTCATGCCCGGCACGTCCAGGCGGAGGAGGAAGGCGTCATCCGTCTCCAGCAGGTCTGTTCGCGGCGACCACACCGTCGTGCGCTCGCCGTCGCTGCCATCACCACGGTTGAAGAAGCGGTCGAACAGAGTGTCGACTTCCCGCTGCAGGTCGCGAATTGTGCGGTTCGGGGAATAGCGCGTAATCTGCGTCATGGGTATCACCTCGGTTGGTTGACTTGTTCAACGTTCACGAACGTGCCAACGACCGGCGTTACATGACGCCCGGTCCCAGCATTTCGTTGCACCTTTCCTAGCTACAATTTGCGTTCCACTCCCCTTTGCCCCATCCGATAAGGGCGAGATGGCAGATCCCGATCTGTCGTCTTGACAGCCGCCGTGCCCGGGTCTGCCTCTCCCGTCACGTCCACCCGCAACTTTGACAACGCCCCACACGGCCGCCCCCTACCGCGGCACCACGTCCACCACGAGCGGCAGGTGATCCGAGGTGGTTTCGGTATCGGTGCGCTCCACGCCAAACGCCGAGCGGCGGTCGGACGACAGCGTGCTGGTGCGCAGGACGTACTCGTTTTCCACCTCCAGGACACTGTCCGAAATGTAGACGTAATCGAGACGAGACGGCGGAAAGTCACTGTCCGCCTGAACCCAGGTGGCGTGGAACGGGGCGCCCGTTTGCCGGGGATTCGTGTCGTGGAGGGACGTGTCGTCCCAGTCCGGCGCCTCGGAGGGACCGAACGTGTCGTTGTTCACGATCTCGCCGGTGCGGAGGGTCTTGGGCTGCTGGGGATCGCCGACGAAGTTCATGTCGCCCGCCACCACGATGGGCGTGTTCTCGGGGACCTCAAACGGCCCCTCGCCCTGCTTCACGTCGCGGAGAAAAGCGGCGATGCCGTCCACGACGCGCTGGCGCCGGACGTCGCGCGAGGGCTGGGCATCGTCGAAGTTGCAGCACGGCGGATGGGTGAGGATGAGGAGGAGCGGCGACCCGAGCGCCTCGTCGGCATCCAGCAGAAACGCCCCGCTCTCGTTATCCTCGTATCCCGGAATGGTGTGCGTCTCCTCGATGGGGTAGCGACTGACGGCCACGAGGTCGAGCCCCAGCTTGGCGTGGTGCCATCCCTCGGTGTCTGTAAGCGCCGCCACCCGATCGGCAGTCTCCTGCGACGACCGGTCGTACACTTCTGAGAAGCCGATGATGTCGGCGTCCACATTGTCGAGGACGCGGGAGTAGCTGTCGCGGGCTTCCGATTCGAAGAGCCGTCCCTGCAAAACGTTGAAGCCGAGCAGACGCAAGCCATCGTTCGGCTTTTCCAGCGAAGCCTCAGGAAGTGGGGCAAGGTCGGTCGGAGAAAACGCATAGCCGAGGCCTCCGTCGCGATCCGGAAGCTGGTCGTCGGGTCCGTCCAGAGCCACCCGGATGGAATCCCCTTCAAACAGAGACTCCTCTCCCCCCGGCCGGGCCGAACGGTCCAGGGCAATCTCGAAGGTCGTGGCGCGGACCGTTGGAAGCGGACTCAACCCAATGTCCGCGTGCCCAATCTCGGTCGACGAACCGTCCGAGTACACCCGTCCGCTCCGATCCCCAAACGTCCAGGTAAGCTCGGCCCCGAGACCGCGTGTGCGCCGCCCCGTGGTGGTGTCGTTGTCCGTATCGAGGTAGAGCGTGAGGTCGTTGTTTTCGGAGAGATTGAGCCGCTCCTCCGTCTCAAAGCGAAGAAAGAGATGCTCGTCGTCGTGACTGATCCACAGGCGTTCCAGGTCGAGCTGCTCCCCATCACCCGTCGGGTCGGTGTGGCGCACCGGCACCGGGTCCCAGTCGTCCCCCTCCTCGTCGATCACAATGCGGGCCGGCTCGCTCGGATACGTCGTTGCGGACTCCCCCGAGTCGTTCGGCGGCGGATCCGTGTCCTCCATCCCGTCCGGCCCCGAGCAGCCAGCAACCACGAGCACAAGGACGAGGGCAAAACGGAGCAAATTTGACATAAACGGAAGGGGGCGATGCGGAGAAAGTGAGGGGCTGTAAAATATGAAGCAGCCCGGAGGGTATCACACCCGACGCCTCGTCCCCATCAGGTGGAAGCGTGTACGAAAACGTCGTCGGACGCGCCCCGCCCCGAAAGGATTGTGTCTGCCCGCCGTAGATATCCTCCACGTCGCCCTCACAGATTGCTTCGCCTCATGCCGGACGCTGCCCCCGACGCCCTCCACAAAGCCGCTTTTCTGGGTCCCAAAGGGGAGAACGCCGACGAGCTGGAACGCATGCTCCTGGAGGTGCTGCGCGACCACGTCTTCTGGCGCCGCAACTTCCATCCCAGCGATCCCCGCCTCATCGCGGAGACGGACCGTCGCACGAAGGCCTTCGACGAAATGTCGGCCCAGTTGCGCGACGAACTGTCCCAGATTCTGGCGAAGCTAAAGCGGGCGGCGCCGCTCTACTCGCCCCGCCAGGTCGCCCACATCGTGAGCGACCCGTCGCTCCCGGCCTTCATCGGCTACTTTGCCGGGCTCCTCTACAACCAAAACAACGTCGTCGCCGAGGTGTCGCCGGAGACGGTGCGCGAGGAGCGGGCCTATTTTCGAGCGCTGGCCGAGATGGTGGGCTATCCAACCTTCCTTCCCGAGACGCTGCCGCCGGACGCCCGCACCCGCCGGTCGGCCTACAGCTGGGGCCACCTCTGCAGCGGCGGCACGGTGGCGAACCTGGAGGCCCTCTGGATCGCGCGCAACATCCGGCTCTACCCACTGGCCGTGCGGCTGGTGGCAAAGGAAACCGAGGCCTTCTCGGGGTTTGCCGACCTGGAGGTCACGACGGCCCGCGGCGCCCGGGCGCCCCTTCGCACCCTGTCGACCTGGCGTCTTTCGAACCTGCCGATCGACGAAATCACGGACCTGCACCTGCGCATCAAGGCCCACCTGGGCAAGGGCGAGCCGGCCCGCGCCCAGGCCTTTCAGGAGGCCCTCCCCAGCGTCCGAAAAGCGGGACTCGCCTCCTTCCTTCTGCGCTACAACGAGGCCTTCCCCAGCGACCCGGCCCGCCTGCCCAAGGTCTTCATCTCCCAGGCCACGCACTACTGCTGGCAAAAAAACATGGACCTCGTGGGCCTCGGCGCCGACGCGCTGGAGACCCTTCCCGTGGATTCACGCATCCGCCTCGACACCGGGTCGCTACGCGAGCGGCTCCGGGCGTGCATCGAGGACGAACAGCCAGTGCTCGGCGTCATCTCGATCGTCGGGACCACGGAGGAGGGGGCTATCGATCCGCTCCACGAAATTGAGTCGGTCCGCGCCGACGCCGCCGACGAGGGCCTTACCCTCTGGCACCACTGCGACGCCGCCTTCGGGGGGTTCTTCGCCTCGATGCTTCCCAAAACAGACGACGGCAACTTCGTGTCTCCCGACGCCCTCGATTCCGATCTGGCGGGCCCCGACGGCCTTCTGCCCTCGGACGACGCGGAGGCGCTCACCACCATATCGGAGACGGACTCCCTCACGATCGACCCGCACAAGTTCGGATATATCCCGTATCCGGCCGGGGCGGTTCTCTTTCGCGACTACCACGTGCGCGACGCCATCGCGTACAAGGCGCCCTACCTGGCGGACGATGACGACGCGGGCTTCGGGGGCTTTCTGGGCCAATGGACGCTGGAGGGATCGCGTCCCGGCGCCGCGGCCGTAAGCTGCTACCTGTCGCAGGAACTCGTGCCGCTCACTCCAGAGGGCCACGGCCGCTTCATGCGCAACTGCATCGAGGCGAATCAGGACCTCGTCGCGGCCCTGCAGGACCGATTCTCCGACGCCAACGCCGAACTGACCCTGCGCCCCTTCCACCCGCCCGAAACGGTGGCGTTCTGCTTCGTCGTGGCTCCAGATGCCGAGCTCGAGAGCATCGAGGCCCTCAACGACCTGACCGATCGCATCTGGCAACGCATGACGGTCGACGGGCGCGAGGACATCAACCAGTACGCGTTCCTCCTTTCCCGCACCGAGGTCGACGTGGCAGACTACGCCCACGTGCTCGACGACATGCTCTCGCCCGATGTCCTCGAAGAGGCCGTCGAGAACGATGCCGGCCTCACGCTGCTGCGCACGTGCCTCATGAACCCGTTCCAGTCCGACTGGAACGACGTGGAGACGCCCTTCTCGGAGCGGGTGGCGGACTTTCTCTACGATGTGGCCGTGGACGAGTATCTGGAACAGGTGCTCCCTCCGGTCCCCCGGCCGGAATCCCCCCGGCCTCCCCTCCTGGTGGTCGAGCAGGCGCCGCGGGCCCAGGGCGGCCTGGCCCGCCACCTGGAGCAGAGCGAGAAGGTGGTGGCCCACTTCGACGTGCGCTCCTGCAGCGCCGCCGATGTCACCGTGGACGACGCCCGCCTTTCCGCCGTCGAGCGCATCATCTTCCACATCGATGCCGAAGCGCCCGATCGCATGATTCATCTCATTCAACACCTCCTTGACGCCTCGTCCTCTCCCGAGCGCCTGATGGCCGTGGTGACGGGGAACCCGTCGCCCTCAGCCGTCCGGACCCGCGTGGCCGACCTCGGCCTGCCAGACGCCAACCTCATTGCCGAGCGGGAACTGCCGACCGGGGCGCGGCGCCTCGTGGTACGGCTCAGCACCCAGCGCGCAACGCCGTAAGGGGCCGCCAGAGGGGGACCTTTCGGCTGGTCCTTCTCTTACAAGGAATGTTCTCTCCCGTCCCTGCATCCGCCTTTTGGTGTTTATGCGCCGTCCCTTGCTTCCCACCGCCGTGGCTCTTTTCCTGGTTACCAGCGCCGTGTTTCTGACGGCCTGCGGCGGGAACCAGTCCCCCGAGAGCTCCCAAACGGCCTCCAACGACCTCTCCCTGGACGTGGATACGGTGCTCACGGACACCACGTACACGTTGCTCAACCAGGACAGCGCCTCTGTCGCCGTGCCCGATTCCTTCCTGGGCACACCGGTCGTCCTGGGCTCCATCTATACGAACTGCCCGAACATCTGCCCGCAGATTACGGCCAACATGAAGGCCGTTCGAGACTCCCTGGACGACCCGGAGGCCGTCCAGTTCGTCTCGGTCACGTTTGACCCGAAGCGCGACACCCCGTCGCAGCTAAAGGCCTACCAGGCCGAATACGAGCTAACGGACACGTCCTGGGAGTTTCTCACCGGGCCGCCCGAAACCTTAGACGCCCTGTTGGATCGACTGGGGGTGCGCCGCCGCGTCGACGGAACGGACCGGGAGTTTCCCGCCGACGACTCCACCGATTACATTTTCAAACACTCGAACCAAATCACCCTGATCGACGCGCAGGGACGAGTGCGAGCGGAGTACGGGGGAAGCCAAACCCCTCCGTCTCTCATCGTACGCGATCTTGAAAAAATCCAATCCTGAGCCATGCTCCGTTCTAATCCTCGAATTGTTGCGCTTTTTCTCGGGCTGCTGTCCACAGGCCTCCTGCTCTTAGGATGCCAGACCGACTCCTCCGAAGAGGAATCGTCCGACCCGCCGCTGCCAGACGGGGAGCTTGTGATCGAAGAGCCATGGGTCCGTCCCGCTCCGGCCGGCAGCAGTAGCGCCGTTTACATGACCATCGCCAACGGACTGAGCTCTCCCGATACGCTGACGGACATTGACGCACCCATTGTTGACAGTGTGCAGGTGTATGACCTGGAGTCCGATACGACAGATGAGGTCACTGCGGTGTCCTCCCTTGCTTCGCCGGCACAAGAGCGCCTGTCTCTGGAACCGGACGGCCGATACGTGGGCCTCTTTGGCCTCGAACAGCCTCTTTCCGAAGGGGAAACGCTGGTCTTAAACCTGGAGTTTGCGCAGAGCGGGATGCAGCGCGTTCAGGTTCCGATTCGATCCTCCCCGCCGAATGAGGACCAGTAGCGTCCCGTGGCGTCCCAGCCCCGGACGCCGTCCCTTCCCACAGCACCATGACCTGGCTGCTCGCTGGATGTGTCTTTGGGTTTTTGGGGAGCCTGCACTGCGTTGGCATGTGCGGGCCCCTTGCCCTCAGCCTGCCGGGCCGGGACGCTTCCCGCCTGCGCTTCCTGCTGGAGCGCCTGCTGTATAACCTGGGCCGTGCCATGACGTACACGGCCCTGGGTGGCATGGTCGGTGCTGCCGGGCGTCTGGTGTCCCTCGCCGGGGCGCAGCAGGTGCTCTCCGTGGGCGTGGGTGTGCTGTTCCTCCTGGTCGCAGCCGTCCCCTGGGTGAGCCGTCGGGTGCAGCGGGTCGAGCAGGCGCCGTCGGCGTTCCTCCAACGGATCATGGCCCCGATCGGGACGCTGTACCGGCGAGGCGGAACCGGCAGCTTGTTCGTCGTCGGGCTCCTCAACGGCCTGCTGCCCTGTGGCTTCGTATACGCGGGCCTAGCCACGGCCCTCACGGCCGGAACCGCTGCGGCAAGCATGCTCTTCATGGCGGGCTTTGGGCTCGGCACGTTTCCGGCCCTGCTGGGCGTGAGTCTGGTGGGACGCGTGGCCGGCGCTGCCTGGCGGACCCGACTCCAGAAACTGGTGCCCCTCGGGCTCGCCGTTGTGGGACTGCTCCTCATCCTCCGCGGGCTGGGGTGGGGCGGCATGATCAGTCCGGCCCTGTCCTCCCCAAGCGGATGAGACGGTCACGTCAGCCGATCAATGATCGACGTGTGCTGGGGATAGGCCTCCCGGAGGGCAGACGCTTCGGCCAGCTCGAAGTCGGCGAAGTCAAACGCCGGTGCCGTCGTACAGCCCACGAGCGCAAAGCGGTCGGGGTCGTCGACGGTCGCCCCAAACCAGGCCCCCGCCGGCACCACTGCGTGCAGTTGCTGTCCCGCCTGCACGTCTCGCCCCAGCGAGACGGTCGTGTACGTGCCATCGGGCAGCAGTTGGTGTATCGTAAGCGGGGCCCCGTCGTAAAAGTGCCATGCTTCCTCCTGCTGGATGCGGTGCAGGGCAGACACATCGTCGCCCGGGAGGAGGAAGTAGATGAGCGCCGCCGCGTGGCGCACCCCGTCAAACCGCGACGGCAGCGCCTCTGCCGGGAGCTCCAGGCTCGATCGATACGTCTCCCGGTAGTATCCTCCCTCGGGATGCGGCGTTAAATCAAGCCGGTCGATCCAAAACGCAGCGTCGGGCATGTCGGAGGGACATTTGTGATCTGAATTCTACCTGTGAGGCGCTACTCGCCTCGGGCGCCGCTGAGGGCTCGCGCGATGCGACGGGCCGTGTCGGCAAAGGGACGGAATGTGCATCCCAGTTCTGTGCACGCCCGGTCGTTATTGTAGCGGTACGTGTGCGCTGCCGTGCGAGCCAAGGAGCGCGTGAACACGGGCCGGCTGCGGGTCAGGGCCCCGACGGCTTCGGCAAGGGCGCCCCCGGCCGTAAGGACCGACGGCGGGACGGTGTAGCGAGGCGGCGCTACGCCGAATGCCTTCGCCAGCGCCCCGGCAATCTGATGCCAGGACAGGTTCTCGGCCCCCAGGAAGTAGCGCCGGCCCGTCGCCCCGTGTCGCATGGCCGCTCGGAGCCCCGCAACGACATCCTTCACATCCACGACGTTCGTGCCACCCGGAGGAACGGCGGGCAACCATCCGCTTCGAATGGCATCCACGATGCGACGGGTGCGCGTCTCCTCATTCCCCACCCCAAAGATCAGCGACGGATTGACGATCACGGCGTCGAGCCCCTCTGCAATTCCCCGGTGCACCTCCAGTTCAGCCTTCCGCTTCGACCGGGCGTAGGCCGATCGATGCGGGGCATCTCGCCAGGTCGTCGTTTCATCGATGATGGCATCTGAGTCCGCCGGACGGCCGAAGGCGGCCATGCTGGAGGTGTGCACCACCCGCTCCACGTCCGCTTCCAGAGCAGCGTTGACGACATTGGCTGTGCCCTGCGCGTTGACGCGGCGCAGGGCCTCCTCATCCCGCGATGCAAACCCCATCTTCGCGGCAACGTGGTACACCCGGTCGATGCCCACGAGGGCCTCGTGCACGCTGGGGGCATGTGTTACGTCCCCCACAGCGTGCTCGACGTGAGCGGCCGCCGGGCCCAATAGGTCCAGGGACGAGGTGGAGCGACGGAAGACACGGACCTGCGCGCCGTCCGACACGAGGCACCGTACAAGAACGGACCCGACGAAGCCCGTGGCGCCGGTCACCAGGATGCGCGGGGGGACTGCCATGAACGTCCGAGACGAGATCTGTGATCGAAACGCGACACGGCGACGCTTCTACACGGCCTCGATTTCAATCAGCAAGGCATCTTTGTCCACCGCATCACCGGTGCTCGCATGAATTGCCCTTACCACGCCTCCGCTCGGGGCCTTGAGCTCATTTTCCATCTTCATGGCCTCAAGCACGAGCAGCCCCTGATCGGGCGCGACCTCGTCGCCCTCGACTACCAAGAGGTCGAGGACGAGCCCTGGCATTGGAGCGCGCACCTCTCCCCCTGCTGCGGCCTCGTCGCCCAGCCCAAATTCGTCCAGCAGCAAATCCCGCTCATCTTTAACCTGAACGGTGGTTCGCTGCCCATCAATGGTGACCTGAATCCGGTCCTCGCCCTCCGGCGCTGCGGAGACCGGGACACTTCGCCCATCTACGATGAGAGATACGTATCCCTCGCGCAAGATCTCGAACGTGTACTCCATTGGCTCGCCATCCACGACGAGGCGGTCGTCCGCCACGGTAATGTCGAAGGTGCGGTCGCCAACGAGGGCACGGTACTGGGCATCGTCCATGAGAAAATGCGGGGCAATAAATGAATAGCGCACGGCACAAACTCCCACGGACGGGCATAGTTTGATGCTAGTACCTCCCCTGACATCGTCTCTCCCTGCCGTGTCCGACGAGCGACGGTTGACTCCGGACCTGCTGATTCGTGCCTACGCCAGCGGCGTTTTCCCGATGGGGGACGACCGGACCGGCACCATCAACTGGTACGCCCCGGACCCGCGCGCCCACCTCCCGCTGGACGACGTGCACGTTCCCCACAACCTGCGACGCCGGGTGCGGCGACGCGAGTTTTCCGTGACCAGCGATGCGGCGTTCGAAGCCGTCATCCGGGCCTGTGCGGACCGCGAGCGGACCTGGATCACGGCACCATTCATCCGGGCCTACACGGCCCTGCATGAGCAAGGAGCCGCACACAGCGTCGAGTGCTGGCAGGACGGCGATCTGGCCGGTGGACTGTACGGCGTGGCCCTGGGGGGCGCCTTTTTCGGCGAGTCCATGTTTTTCCGCGTCAGCCATGCTTCCAAGGTCGCGCTGATCCACCTCACGCGTCAGCTCCACGCCGGCGGCTTTGTGCTCCTCGACACGCAGTACGCGACGGAGCACCTAGAGCGGTTTGGCGTCACCGAAATTCCCCGCAGCGAATACGAACGTCGCCTCGCGGAGGCCCTTTCCCTCCATTCCACGTGGTGGCCCCTCTCCGACCCGCAGGCCGCGGCCCTCGACACGCCCGTGGACGCTCTTTCCGACCCTCACCCGTCTCCGCGAAACGAGGAGATCGCCGATGGGTGAAATCGTCCCCTTTGCCCCTAACCCCTCGTTTCCCAATGGCTTTTTCCCGCTCGCTCCCTCCCTTCCTGCTCGGCGCGCTCCTCGTGGCCGCCGCGCAGTTGTGGGTCGGCTGCAATCCGTCGTCCGACGCGTCTCCGCCGGCCTCCCCGGACACGGTGGGGCTGCCCGACAGCGTGCTGACGCCCCCCGACGCGGCCACGGCCCGCCGCTTTGCCGACGTGATGCAGCACGGCATGGAGCAGAGGGCGGAAACCGAATCGATCGGGGCGCTCATGCAGACGCTCGGGACCCAGTTCACGGACGCCCCCTACCTCGAGGGCACGCTCGACGAACCGCCCACCGAGCGACTCGTCGTGCGTCTCGACGGCTTCGACTGCGTGACGTTCATCGAAACCACGCTGGCGATGGCCCGAGGCGTCGCCGCGAACGACACGACGTACGCCGGCTTTGCCCAGCGCCTGGCCGAACAGCGCTACCGCAACGGCCAGCTCCAGGGCTACTGCAGCCGCCTGCACTACTTCACCGAGTGGCTCGCCGACAACGAGGATCGAGGCCTCGTGGATCGCCTGGACGACGACCTGGGCAGCCGGTCCCTGACCGACACCCTCGACTTTATGAGCACCCACCGCTCGGACTACGACCGCTTCGCCACCAACGACAGCCTCTACGCCTGCATCCAGGACATGGAGGCCTCCCTCCAGGCCCGGCAGCAGCAAGACCCCGTGCGGTACGTGCCGCAGGACTCCATCCGAGCGGTCTACGACGAGCTTCAGGCCGGCGACATCGTCGCAATGGTTACTTCGATCGACGGGCTCGACGTGAGTCACAGCGGCCTCGTATATGCCCACGACGACGGCGGGCGCGGCCTGCTTCACGCCTCCCTCTCGGACGGGATCGTTGTTTCGCCCGATCTTCAACGGTACGTTCAGACGAACGACAACCAAATCGGTATTGTAGTGGCCCGCCCGCAGTCCGGCCCTTAGGGCGACTGGGCACAGACTCGATGGCTCTTTTCGAATCCCGTTTCCACACTCCATGCAGGACTTTCAGCGTCTGGGCGTGTACACCAGTGGGGGCGATGCTCCCGGCATGAACGCCTGCCTCCGCGCGGTCGTGCGCACCGCCCTCGCCAACGACCTTGACGTCATCGGCATCCGGCGCGGCTACGAAGGCATGATTGAGGGCGACTACGTGGAGATGGACCGCCGCTCGGTCTCCAACATTCTGCAAACCGGCGGCACTGTGCTGAAAAGCGCCCGCTCCGAAGACTTCCACACCGAGGAGGGCCGCCGCCGGGCCGCCGATCAGCTTGCCGAAAATGGAATCGACGCCCTCGTCGGCATCGGGGGAGACGGCACCTTCCGCGGTGCCACCGCCTTCCACGAGGAGCACAACATTCCGATCGTTGGGATTCCCGGCACCATCGACAACGACCTGTTCGGGACCGACGCCACCATCGGGTACGACTCGGCCCTCAATACCGCCATCGAAAACATCGATCGGATTCGGGACACGGCCGACGCCCACAATCGGCTCTTTCTGGTGGAGGTCATGGGGCGGGACTCCGGGTTCATCGCGCTCAATTGCGGCATCGGAGGCGGAGCCGAGCTCGTGCTCATCCCCGAAACCATCACCGAGATGGAGATGGTGAAAGAGCGCATCCTCTCGCTGATGTCCGCCCAGCGGCGCTCCACGATCGTGGTGGTGGCCGAAGGCGACGAACTTGGGGGCGCCCGCGGCGTCGAACAAGCCCTCCGCGACGACGATGACTTTTCGGACATTGACCTGCGCTCCACCATCTTGGGCCACACCCAGCGGGGCGGCGCGCCCACAGCCAGCGATCGCGTACTGGCAAGCCGGCTGGGCGTGGAGGCCGTCGAATCCCTCCTCGACGGCCATTCCGACGTGATGGTGGGCCTCGTGAACGGCGAGCCCAAGCTTACCCCCCTCCGCAACGTCTACGGCCGCCGCAAGTCAATCGACTACGACCTGCTGAAGCTGACGCAGATCCTGAGCTGACGCGAAAATCGTGATGCGTGATCTCACCCCCACGTGTCACGCCTCCCTCACCATGTACGAAGTATTCCATGCCGACCCATCATCCGCCCATCGGAGAAGTCGAGGGAAAGGCCGAAGCCGTGGAGTCGATGTTCGACACCGTGGCCCCCCGCTACGACCTTCTAAATCGCGTCCTCAGCTTCGGCATCGATCGGTACTGGCGCACCCAGGCGGTTCGCCTGCTGGCCGACGAGCAACCGACGCGCGTGCTGGACGTGGCCACCGGCACGGCCGACCTTGCCCTGAAGGCCGAACAGATGCTGCACCCGCGCGAGGTCGTGGGGATCGACCTCTCGGCCGAAATGCTGCGCTACGGACGCGAAAAAATCGAGCAGAAGGGGCTCTCCTCCCGCATCTCCTTGGTGCAGGGCGACGCGGCCGACCTGCCCTTCGACGATCACGCGTTCGACGCCGCCCTCGTCGCCTTCGGCGTCCGCAACTTCGAGGACCTGACCGCCGGCCTTCGCGGCATCCGGCGCGTACTCCGGCCCGGCGGCCGCCTCGTCGTCCTGGAGTTTAGCTCCCCGCGCACCACGCCCATCAAGCAGCTTTATGCCTGGTACAGTCGCCACGTGCTGCCCCGCATCGGCGGCGCGCTGAGCCCCGATCAGGGCGCGTACGAGTACCTCCCCACCTCTGTCGCGGCTTTTCCTGACGGCACCGAGTTTCTCTCCCGCATGGCCGAGAGCGGCTACGACGACCTCTTGTGGCGCCCTCTTACGTTCGGCATCGCGTCGCTCTATCGCGGCACCGTTCCGATGTAGCTTCTGCCGCCATGGACACCGTCGAGCTCGTTCTTTCGGTTCCCGAGGCCGACCAGGACTGGCTTCTGGGTCTTCTGGACACCACGGCCACCGGCTTCGCTCAAGAATCCAACACACTGCGCGCCTACGTCCCGGCCTCCGACTGGTCTGCCCCCACCCGGGAGGCCCTGACCGCTCGGCTGCGAGCCGCCGGCTACCCCGACGCCCTGACAACGCGCCCCATGCCGGAGGAAAACTGGAACGACGCCTGGGAGGCCGACATCGGCCCCGTCCGGGCCGGGCCGTTTCTCGTGTGCACGACGACGACAGACGTGCCTCCCGAACACGCCGACGCTACCGTTCTCCGCATTGATCCAAAGATGAGCTTCGGCACCGGGCACCACGCCACCACGCGGTTGGCGCTCCGCCTCCTCGCCGATGCCGTGACGCCTGGCGACACGGTGATCGATGTGGGCACCGGCACCGGTGTGTTGGCGATTGCTGCGTGTCGACGGGGCGCCGTGTCGGTTGAGGCCGTGGACACAAACCCGCGCGCCGTTGAAAATGCCCGCGAGAATGTTGTCCAGAATGCAGTGGCCAGCGGCGTGACGGTCCGGGCGGGCTCCCTCGATGCGGTCCCTGCAGGCCGGGCCGATGTCGTGGTCGCCAACATCACCCGTGAGCCGCTCCTCGCCCTCCTGCCCGCCCTTGTCTCTCGGCTGGCCTCCGCCGGCACCCTCATCCTCTCCGGCCTGCTCGTCAGCGACTCCGAACGGATGCAGGCGGCGTTGACCGATTTTCCCCTCGCCCTTCAGGACACCCAGACGGAGGAGGGCTGGTGGGCCGTCCGTGCCACTCGTTCGTCCGCCTGACCCACCCCATGCGCCTTGCCGTCATCGACATTGGCACCAACACGGTCCAGCTGCTGATCGCTGACGTGGACGGCCACGACGTGCGGCGACGCCACGTGGCGGAGCGGTTCGTGCGGCTGGGCGAAGGGGTGGACGCCTCCGGTCGCATCGAGCCGGCGGCACAGGATCGCCTCCTGGACGCCCTTCGCGCCCACCAAAGAATCGTTCGGGCCCATCAGGTTGACGACGTCATGGTGGCCGGCACCAGCGCCCTTCGGGACGCGACCAACCGTCTTTCCGTCCGTAAGACCGTGGAGCACGAACTGGGATGGACGATCAAAATCCTGTCTGGGGCGACGGAGGCCGCCTGGAGCTTCGCCGCGGCCTGCGACGCCGTGGAGGACCTCACGGGGCCGTGCCTCGTCATCGACATTGGTGGGGGCTCAACCGAGCTCATCTCCGGACGTGCCCCCGCCACCCACTACCCGCACTACCCGGAGGCCATTCGCGACCGCGTTAGCCTCCCCCTCGGCTGCGTCCGCCTCACCGAGCGCTGCTTCGATCGCCAGCCCCCGACGCCCGAGAGCGTGGCCGACGCCACCCGCCTCATCCAGGACACGCTCGCCGCAACCTCATTTGCAGTCGACCCGGATCCGCTCGTAATCGGTACGGCCGGCACCGCCACCGCCCTCGCTCGTGTCCACGCCGGACCCAACAGCTCCTGGGATGCCCTTCACGGCGCAGGCTTCCACCTTTCACACGCCGACGTCCAGCACTGGCGGGAACGCCTCTTTCGCCTGTCGGCCGATGACATCCTCGCCCTCCATCCCGAAGCGATGCAGGGCCGGGCCGATGTGTTTCCCGTCGGCGTCCTTCTCCTGGATTGCCTCCTTCACCACTTCGAGCACGACGGCCTTCACGTCAGCCCGTACGAGTTGCGCCACGGGCTCGTGCTCCAGTCCCTGGCCGCGTGACCCGAGGCGATCCTCCCTTCGGCCCGTCCCGCATAAATGCCATCATTTGCTGCTTCTCGACGGGGACCAGGCCGCCCGTCAGAGGAACAACGCCCCCGGGCTGTGGTGGGACCCATTCCCATTTTCCACGACACAAATCCGCCCGATTCATGGCCGCACGCCGCGAAGCTGTCGTACAGGCCCTCCGGAAGATCACCCACCCGGAGGAGGAGAAGGACATCATCCGCCTGGACATGGTGAAGGATCTCTCCGTTGAGGACAATCGGGTGAGCTTTACCGTCGTCGTAAAAGACCCGGAGGGCGCCTTTGCCAACCAGGTTCAAGAAGCGTGTCGCCGCATCCTACACGAAGAGGTGAGCCGCGACCTGGAGGTGGACGTGGAGCTCGACAGTGAGATGATTCCACTCGGCGACGACCTGTCCGTTGGCGATCCGAGTGGCGAGAAGCAGCAGGTGAGCGGCGAGGACGGCGTACAAAACACCATCGCGGTGGCCAGCGGCAAGGGCGGCGTGGGCAAAAGCACCGTTGCCGTCAACCTGGCACTGGCCCTGGCGGACGACGGCTACAGCGTGGCCCTCGTGGACACCGACATCTACGGCCCCTCGATTCCCAAGATGCTGGGCATGGAGGGCGAAAAGCCCCGCGTAAACGACCAGCGCAAGATTGTGCCGCTTGAACGACAGGGCATCAAGGTGCTCTCGATGGGCTTTATGGTCGACCCCGACAAGGCCGTGGTCTGGCGGGGTCCCATGGTCACAAAGGCCGTGCGGCAATTCCTCGGAGACGTGAACTGGGGCGACATCGAGTACATGATTCTCGACCTGCCCCCCGGCACGGGCGACGTCCAACTTACGATTGTGCAGACGATCCCCCTCACGGGCGCCGTGGTTGTCTCGACGCCCCAGGACCTGGCCCTGGCCGACGCGCGGAAGGGGAAAGCCATGTTCGACAACGTGAACGTCCCGGTGGTGGGCATGGTCGAAAACATGGCCTACTTCACCCCGCCGGATCAGCCGAATCGGAAATACTACCTGTTTGGGCGCAACGGGGCCCAGGAACTGGCCCGAGAACTCGACGTCCCCTTCCTCGGCCAGGTGCCGATTGAGCAGGCGGTACGGGAAGGCGGCGATACCGGCCGACCCGTGGTGCGCTCCCACCCCGACAGCCACTCCGCCGCGGCCTTCCGCGAGATCAGCGACGAACTGGTCGAACAGGTCGCCCTCCGCAACGCCGAAAACGACCCGACCCAGAAGGTTGAAATCCTCTACGAGTAATCCACCGGCCCTCGCCGGATCGCATTGATCTTTTCCGGCCCGGTCCCGTTATAGGAACCAACGGCCGCGCGCCCCCCGCGCCGATCCCGCTTTTCCCAATGCCCCCGATTCCTATGTCCGACGACGTGCCCTCGCCCGCCGGAGCCGACGCCGACCCGAGCATCGACCCGGAACTGCGTGACCAGATCGAGGAAGCCCTCGACACCATCCGTCCCTACCTGATGGCGGACGGGGGATCGGTGCGCCTGCTTAACGTGACCTCCGACCACGTTGTGGAGCTGGAGCTGCTGGGTGCGTGTGGCTCGTGCCCGATGAGCACCATGACGCTCCGCGCCGGCATCGAGCAGGCCCTCAAACGCTCGGTTCCCAAGGTGAAGCGCGTAGAAGCCGTCAACGCCACCGCCGCGGCGTAGCGGCCTCGTGCATCGCGTTCGGTCGCTGCTCACCACAGCCGTACGTCCAGTCCCAGCCGCAGGGTGAAGAAGCGCGGGGTTTCTGTACCCGAGGGGGAGATCAGAAAACTACCTGACTGTTTCTGCAAAAACGTGAACCGGGGCTCTACAAACACCGAGTAGGTATCATTTAGCTGAAAGTTACTCCCAAGGCCTACGTAGTACCCCCTCTCCGTTGACATCTTGCTCTCGGTCGTCCCCCCTTCCCCCTGCTCCCCAAACACTTCAGCGTCCGTCTGCTGTCCTCGGTACAGCCCGATTCCGACGAGCGCGTACGGGGACGCGTCGCTGTCATTTTCGTACGTGTACCGAGTCCCAACCGAGACATTTACCAGGGAGATATCGCCGGCCTGAAGCGGCCCCCGGATTTGAATTCGGGCATTTTCCTGGTTCAGCGTGAACTGATTGTATCCCCCTTGGAGAGATACGGACAGGCCCCGGTACACCCGCACGTCCACCCCAAGTCCCAGATCGGTTCCCGAATTGAGAAGGTTCTCTTCCACCGTTGGCGACTGGAAAAACGAGGCCCCCACGTTCCCGCGAAGGGACACTGTGGGCTGTGCGACCGCCCCTACACTCATTCCGAGGCCAATCAGACAGACAAGAAGCGCGGACCGCAGCAAGAGCAGACGATTGGACGACGCGTCCATAGCTGACACCTCGTGAAGAGAAGATATGGAACGGGTGAAGGATGTTACTAACAACGGGCGATCGCGGGGGATCCCCGGCCCGGAATTCCTTGTCACCGTCCTGCCGTCCTCGTTACTTGCTGCACACAACCTCCGATCATGTCTAGTACTTCCGAGACCTCCGTCGTCACGGTTTTCCTCCGACACCGAGGCGCCGTCCTCCTGCTCCGCCGCAGTGCCGACGTGGGCTCGTATCCCGGCCGGTGGGGGGCCGTCGCCGGCCACGTGGAGGACGACACCCCGCGGGCCTCGGCCTACGAGGAAATCGAAGAGGAAACGGGGCTCTCAGAATCCAACGTGTCGCTTGTGCGGGAGGGCCCCTCCTTCGCAGTCGAGGACGAGGAGCGGGGGATCCGGTGGCGCGTGCATCCCTTCCTGTTCGAGGCCGACACGCGCTCTATTTCAACAAATTGGGAGACGGAGGCGGCCGAGTGGGCGTCTCCGACCGTTCTCCTGCGGCGCGAAACCGTCCCTGAACTGTGGACCTCGTACCGTCGGGTGGCGCCGTCAGTGGTTGACCTTCGCGACGATACGATCCACGGCTCAGCCTACTTGTCGGTGCGGGCCCTGGAGGTGCTCCGCGACCGGGCGGGCCTGCTGGCCACCGCCGACGCCAACGACATCGACGATCCTCGCGCGCGCCTCGTGCACACGGCCGAGCGCCTCCTGGACGCCCGACCGACGATGGCCGCTCTCGCCAACCGGGTACACCGCGTGATGCACGCCTGCCTGCCGGAGCTCGCCCCCGCAGCGGTAGAACAGGAGGCCCACGCCGCAATCGACCGGGCCCACGAGGCCGAATCCAGCGCCGCCGACACGGCCGCTGACCTCCTCGATGGAGGGCGGGTGTTGACCCTCTCCCGCTCGGGCACCGTCGCGGCGGCCTTGCGTCGCGGCACGCCGGACTCGATTGTCATTGCCACGTCGCACCCGGGCGGCGAAGGCATTGGCGTGGCCGAGTCCCTTGCGGACGACGGGCCAGATGTGGCGCTCGTCCCCGATGCGGCCGTCGCCTCCGTTCTCGCAACCCATGAGATCGACTTCGTACTGGTAGGCGCCGACACGGTTGATTCGTCCGGCACCGTCGTCAACAAGGTCGGGACGCGGGCCGCGGCCTTGGCGGCCCACCACGAACGCATTCCGTTTTACGTGGCCTGCAGCATCGATAAGATTTCGCCCGCCCCTCAGGAGTCAACCGAGGCCGCCGACCGGCACAGCGTGTACGACGGCCCGGCCCCGCTTCAGGT
>JBKHEM010000009.1:0-36231 GCA_046540815.1 Salinivenus sp. | reverse complement strand
CGTCCCGCTCCACTGCGCACGTCACTGTCAAGCGCTCCATGGGCTGCTGCCCGGTTTCTCGGGTTGATCCTCCTGTTCGTGACGGGGACCACGTTTGTGAGCGCCTGTGATAGCGGGGGCGAAGGACCCGCGCCTTCGGATTTGGAGGGGACGTATGTTTTTGACCGGTTCGAGTTTGCGGTGAGCGGAGTCGATAACTTCGATCTTCTTGCCGACACGCTCGTGGAGGCGGAGAATTCGCCCCGGATGGAGTTCTTTGGCGGAAATGCCACGGCCAACCTCGTGTATCGAGTTGAGGGCAGTGGCGGAAGCTCCTTCATCGCGGGACGATTTTCCACCGGTCAGGATCGTGTGACGATCGACTTTAGCGAGGCCAGTGAAGACGATCGATTTCAGCTCCTCATGCCGTCTGTGGTGCGGTTTCAGGTTGAGGATGACCGCGCGACCCTTGTAGCGGAGCAGCCGGTGGACGACGTCAATTTGCGGAAATATGCCCCGGAACGGTACGGGGGGCTGACGCAAAATGTGGACGGGACGCTCCGTATGCGTCTTGAGCGTCAGTGACAACAACTCCCATGCTCCTCCCTTCACGGTCTTTCCGCTTCTCCACGTCTCTCATGCTTTTTTCTACGACCTTGTCACCTCGACTTTTTGGATGGGCCATCGGCTTAGGACTCCTCGCTTGCACGCTCCTGGGCGGAGCGCAGCCCGCAGACGCGCAATTTCGTGACGTAGGATACACGTTTGAGCCTACAGTAGTAAACGTCTTTGGGGCGGACAACGCAGCCTTTCACGACGACCCGCTATATGGAGGCGCGCTGGGGTTGGGTTTTGGACGGTCCTTCGAGGTTAGTGGCGAGTTTCTGGTAAACACGGGCGCCAGCGCCGAGCTGTCACGAGTGGATGGGCTGGACGGCCTGGTGGACCGCTCGGTGGATGTGCGTCGCTACGGGAGCCGGATGCGCCTGAACCTCGCGAGTGGACAGTTCCAGCCGTACCTCACGGCCGGGACGGGGGCGCTTCGGCTCGACCCAGAAGGAGCGGACCCCACCCGCACCATTTACGCGATTGGGGGCGGGGGGATTACCTTCAGTGCACGCAATCAGTATCGCGTGTCCCTTGGGGGAGAGGTGCTTAGCTACCGATACAATCCTGTAGAAACCTTCTTGGGGCCGAACTCAGGATTCGACAGCAAAGAGCGACTGGTGCGCAGTCCCTCCCTTACGGCTTCGGTATCGCTTTTCCTGGGCGGACGTGCGCCGGGGCAGCCAACGGCCCTCGATCGCCGCCTCGAGGAGCAGTTTGGGCAAGGGGGCCTTCTCCAAAATACGCAGCTCTTTGTGAATCCCTTTTACGGCCGGGTCGAATTCAATGACGCGCTCAACTTTCCCAAGGATCAAAACCTAACGGGGGTCAATGCCGGTGTGGAGCTTGGGCCCTACGTGGGGCTTCGTGGCTTCTATTGGCGTGGGACAACGGGAGACGATCTGCTCGACAAAATTCCGGATGGATTTGAGGGCATGGAGCTGTATGGCAGCGAGCTCCGGCTTCGGTTGAACGCCGAGCTGGGACGTGGATTTGTCCCATACGCCACCCTGGGGGGCGGTTACCTGAACGTGCAGGGGAACTACGACGATGACATTCCGGAGGCCTCCTCGCCTCCCGCCGACCGTTTCTTTTCAATGGCTGGAGGGGGGTTGGAGGTGCCCATCTCACGAAATCTGAAGCTGTCGGGCGGGCTCCGGTCGATGTTTATGAGCGACCAGAACACGGAGGGAGTAGACGACCCGGGCGACGTACACGCAAGCCTGATGTACAGTGCAGGGATTGAGTTTCGGATCGGCGGGGGCGGCCGATCGACGCGTCCGGAGGACGACGAGGAGCCCCCGCGCGAACCCATGCCTGAGGAGCAGGCCCGGCCCACAGCGGAAGCCGACGCTGAAGAGCGTGACCCATCGCGGGCGGAGGATGAGAGGCCGCTTGAACGAGAGGAGATGACGCCTCGGGAGGCTGAGTTGATGGCGGAGGTCGATTCGCTTCAGCAGGCCCTGGAAACGCTGCGGAGTGAGAGAGAGACGGAGCGCTTGCAGAGGCGGGCCGTTCCAGCTCAAGACACAACCGCTCGGTCTGCCACTGCGGGGCGGACCCTTACCCTTCCGGTTCCCGAAAACGGCGAACTGTATGTGCGATACGGGGACGGAGGTGGGGCCCCGCAGGTGACGCGGCGGGATACCGCGACGGCGGCAGGACGGACGGCGCAGAGACAAGCCCCGACACAGGATCGTCCGGACGCAGTGGAGCGCCGGGTGGAAGACGCTGTGGATTCGGCCCTCCGATCGGATACGACGGAGGCCCTCTCAGAGGAGGACGTGGATCGAATCGTGCAACGGGTCGTCCAGCGAGCCCTTGAGGATCGAACCCCAACGGCAGAGGAGGACCTGGACCGGGAGGAGCGCGACGCGGACCGGGAGACGATCCGGCAAATGGAGAACGAACTGGAAGAGCTTCGGCAGCGCCTCCAGGAGCAGTCGGACGACGTAGAGCGGGCTCGGCGTGATGCGGCCGAACGCTCGAGGACTCAGGTGGTCCAGACGGGCTCCGGGGACGATGACAGCCCCCCATTCTACCTACAAACGCTCGGGCGCCCCCTCACCTACATCGTGCCCGTGACGGGCGTCCGGGTTGGCGAAGGCCCGAATCAGTTCCAGCTGGGACTGCGCGGAGACTACCGTCGCCAGCCGGAGTCGCGCTTGCACATCATGCCGGAACTGGCCGTGGGGCTCGGCAGCGGCGAAACGTCCGTCTCATTCCTGGCGAACGGGGCCTACAGCTTCCTCCGCAACCGGACCGCGGAATGGACGAATGCTCCGCTTGAGCCCTACAGCGGCCTCGGCGTGGGCCTTATGAGCGACGGCGGCCTGTCCTTTGAGTTCGTCTCAAATATCTTCTTGGGGGCGAACTACCGATTCGGCAACGGGCAAACCGGATTTGTGGAGTTGGGGACGCTGGATGTCTTTGACACCAATCGGTTTACCATTGGATACCGGATCCGACTGTAGGCTTCTGTTCCCGACTTGAGTTGATGGCTATGTCTCGTGTCCTGCACCCACTTTTTACGGTGCTCCTTCTGGGCGGCGGGCTGGTCGCCCTGATGCCCCCGGACAGTGCGGCCCAGGCGCCGCCGAGCGTCGAGCGCGTCCGGGAGCGGATTCAAGTGCTGCGGGGAGGGCCAGAAGCAACGGCGGTCCGCGACACGAGCGCCCGGCAGGCTCTGCCTACGGCTCCCGCGGCGCCCGCTCCTCCGGCACGAGGCTCGGACGCGGTGTCGGAGCGGGAGTTGCGGGAGTTCGAGGAACGGTTAGTTCTGCGTGTTCGGGAGGTCGTGCGTCGCCAGCTGGCCCTGGACCGCCGGCAGGCGCGTCTTGATCAGCGTGAAAGCGACCGGTTCCAAGACCGTCGCCCGTCGAGTCCGGCGGCGGCCCCCAGCATTTTCCAGTACTATTATCCGACGCCGTCCGAAGATACCACGCGGGCGGCGCCGTCCCCACCGCCTCCGTCTCCTCCGGATACGAGTCGGCCGGCCCCGCGCCCGCGACCGGCCGACTCGGTCCAGCAGCCGGCAGCACCGCCGCCGGACACGGTGGTTCAAAATCGTGTCGTACAGGTGCGGCGGTCGCTTCTCGAAGCCGGACTGTTCCGGGGATTCGAGGTCAACTTTTCGGTTGGGGAGAGCGCTCTCCTGCCGCGTGCGGAGCGGTCGCTGGATGCGGTCGGGAGGGTCCTGCAGCAATATCCGTCCCTTCGGCTCGAAATCGCGGGGCACACTGACGCCATGGGCAGTGCGGATTCAAACCAGACCTTGTCGGAGGCCCGGGCCACGGCCGTTCGGGAGTATTTGGTTAATCAGTTTGCGATTTCCCCCGATCGCCTGGAGGCCCGCGGGTATGGAGAAACGGCGCCCATCGCGTCCAACAATACATCCGTCGGGCGGGAGTTGAACCGACGGGTTGAGTTCGTTGTCCTCAACCCCGAGGCCGCCGAACGCATTCTGAACTCCACGGAGTCGCCCGAGGAGTGACGTATCGCGGGCCCGTGGGAAATCACTGAGAGGCCCGAGACGGAAGGTCATCTCCCGCGGGGGTCGGAGTTTCGGTTCGGGAGGGGAAGAACGTTTCTGCGCCCGTGCCTTGATACAGCATGGCGGCCCCGCCGGCCAGGACGTAAAACACGAGCTGGGCGCCATGGGCGAGGACGGCGTAGGTGAGTGCGGCTTCGGAGGGCACGTCGTAGAGGTGCACGAGGGCCTGCTCGGTGATGTAGTGGTAGGAGCCGATGCCGCCGGGGGTCGGCACAAGCAGGCCGAGGGCCCCGATTGCCATAAGCGCCCAGGCGTCCCCGATGCCAATTCCGTACGGCTCGGCGAGGTCCAGCATTCGGAAGGGGATGTAGGCCATGAACAGGTATGCTCCCCACATTCCGACGGTGGAGAGCAACAGCGCTCCCCGCCGAGGAGACAGCAGGAGCGTCCCCATCCCGTGCCGGAAGGACGTGAGGGTTGGCTTCACTGTTTGGCTCCAGAAGCGGCCGAGGGCCGAGTCCTTGGTGTTTGTCTGCTGTACGAGGGCGATGCTGACGCCAACCACAACGACAAGGCCAAGCAGCCCCCCCAGCAGCCAGCCCAACGGGAGCGACGTGAGGGTGTCCCAGGCCGGCCCGAAGAACTGGGTCTGAAGAATCGACAGCCGATCCGAGAGGAGGGCCACCGCACTCAGGAGGGCAAGGCCGAGCACGGCTGTATCGAAGATGCGCTCAGAGACAACCGTCCCCAGGAGGCTGCTGAATCGATACGGCGTTCGCGCGGCCATGTTGGCGGTTCGGGCGATTTCGCCCATCCGAGGGGCCACGTAGTTGATCATGTACCCGATCATTACGGAGGAGAAGGAAGCCTCCAGCGTGTTCGACGCCGCGGCCTCTTCACGCGACACGTCGGAGTCGGAGAGCGGCGGAAGCGCATCAATGAGGACGTTCCATCGCCAGGCACGAAAGAGATTCCCGACGATGGCCAGCAGAATAAGGGGGGGCAGCCAGCGGTAGTCGGCCTGTTGGAAGGCCTCCACAATGCGATCGAGGTCCGCGCCGTAGAGCGCTAGGGCAAGCAAGACGGCGGCAAGGAGAAAGCTGGCGGCCTGGAACAGTCGACGACGCATGCGCGGACAGAGAGGAGTGCTGAGAGCGGACGACGACGTTAATGCAGGGCGGACCTCACTCCCCCTTTCGTAAATCCACCACCTCCGTGTTCTCCGGAGGGGAGAACGAGAAGGTCGTGTCCGCAATGGCGGGGTCTTTTTGGATGTCCTGCAGACGCAAACTGAAAGTGGCGCCGTCCCGATCCACAGCGCGAAGGCGTGTCACCACACGGTCAGAGCGGCGCACCCAGAGGGAGGCCTTCTGGAATCGGGCGTCCTCGCTCGTGCCTGTAAGAGACAGAACGACATGTGAAGTGTCCTCCGACGCGTCCTTCTCGCGCTCGGTAACCTCATACTGTTCCGCAGACGCCTCCAGAAAGGTCTCCGGCGTAATCGGCCCTTCCTCCGTGTCCGCGTCGTCCACAACCACCTGGCTGTCGGCGGGGGTGTAAATCCACGTTGTGGCACCGTCGGTCACAACCACTTGGCCAGGGGTTTCCACGCGGTACCGATCCCCGGAGAGGGTCACCGATCCCTCAATCCGGGTGGAGTCCTCGGAGAAATCGGACCCAACCACCTGCGTGAAGGTGGCCTCCAGTCCGTCGAGGGCGCGATACGCCGTCCGCACGTCGTCCAGGGTAAGGGACGGCTGGGCTGCGGCGGGCAGTGTGGCCCATACGAGCACGAGAATAAAGGCCAGGCAGCGATTCATAAGGGACAAGGAGCGAGGCAGAGTTGCATTCGGTCTCTGTACTAGGGATCTCGCAGGAATGTCCCGCGTCGTGCCAAAGGTTCACGAAATTACGCCGTGGGCGCGTCCATCCAGGGGCACAGAGGCTCGGCGGTCGTGGAGGGCGCCCTCTGGGGTCGGGGTGCTTTCGTACAGGTGCAGTGCATCTGCCTGAAACGACTCGAGCGCCGGAGGGTCCACCGCGGCCAGGGCCTCGTGCACAACGTCTGGGTCGGGATCGTCGAGGCGGGCGAGGGTGAGGTGCGGACGGTAGGGGCGATCTTCGGGGGCGAGGCCTTCTGCTCCCAGGACCTCGCTCACCGCCTCGTATAAGGCAAGAAGAGAGTCCGTGCGCTCGAACCCCAATGTGACAACACGAGGGGAGCGTCGTGAGGGAAGGACGTCGAGGCCGTACGGAATGCAGCGGGCGGGGGCGGCGCTGAGGGTTGTGAGCGCATCCTCGTAGGCCTCGCCCTGTAGGTCGTCCACCTCTCCAATGAACCGAACCGTGATGTGAAACTGGCTGGGATCGGTCCAGCGCGCCGGGAGGGACAGGGCGTCCTGTAGATCCGAGCCGGTCGATCGAAGGGCGGGCGGGGGATCAAGGGCCGTGAAGAGTCGCATGGGGGATCGGTTGCGTGAATACGACAGCCGAAGGGAAACTGAACCCACGGTGGGAGGTTCGGGAGGAACGTCGTTTCCGCCACAGTCCCTCGGGTCCATGCGCCTCCAAAAAATCGTGTCGGGGGGGCAGACGGGAGTGGACCGTGCGGCACTGGACGCAGCGCAGAGGCATGGCCTGCCCGTGGGGGGGTGGTGTCCGAAGGGCCGACGGGCGGAAGATGGTGTCATTCCGGGCCGCTATCCGCTATCGGAAACGCCCTCGGTTGCCTACGAGCAGCGGACCAAGTGGAACGTGCGCGATAGCGAGGGCACGCTCATCATTACCGACGGCAGGATGGAGGGTGGAACGGCACTGACGCGCACCGTGGCCGAGCGCCGGGGGCGCCCCTTGCTTCACGTGCGAACCAACGATCCGGTGCCCGTTGCCATGATTCGCGCCTGGGGCGAAGAACATGACATCCGCGTTCTCAATGTAGCGGGGCCGCGCGCCAGTGAAGCGGACGGCATTTACGATCGGGCATACGCCATCCTGTCGGCCCTGCTGGCGGCCGTGGTGGAATCCGCAGAGTAGCACAAGCCTACGGCCCCGGGGCTTCGTCACTCCGAAGGGGCGGACTCGTCCGAATTGTCGGGGTGCCGGCGGTGGCGCTGGGCAAACAAGTCTTCTCCGGCTTCCACCCGGCGCGCGGCGCGCAAGAGGATTCCAACGGCGGCGACGGTGGATAAGATTACGAACACGGCCAGGGCGGGCCACAGGGGGGCCTCAAACCCGAACTGACTGGCCCGGGCCTCGGGCATCTGTCGCCATTTGTCGAGCACCCACACGACGAAGGTGAGGCCCAGCACGGCAAAGGTGAGGGCGCCCCCCTTCAACAGTCGAGCGGGGGCGGGGGTCTCAGGGTCAAGCATGGAGGAGGCGGTCGGGCCAGTCGTCGGTGACGGGACGAACGGGCAGTCCGGCGTCGCGGAGGTGGGCCTTGGCCTCCTCCACGGTGTATTCGCCGAAGTGAAAGATCGAGGCGGCCAGCACCGCGCTTGCGCCGCCCTCTTCGAGTCCCTCTCGCAGGTGCTGTAATGTGCCGGCGCCGCCGGAGGCAATCACGGGAATGCTCACTCGCTGGGAGACGGCCTGAAGCAACTCCAGGTCGTACCCCGACTTGGTGCCGTCTCGGTCCATTGAAGTCAAAAGAATCTCCCCGGCCCCGCGCTCGGCCGCCTCTTCGGCCCAGGCCACGGCGTCGCGCCCGGTCCCTTTGCGGCCGCCGTGGACAAAGACCTCCCACCGCAGCGGATCCTCGCCCACCCGCTTGGCGTCGATCGCCACCACAATACACTGGTTGCCAAACGCCTCGGCGCCGCGCTCGATGAGCGACGGATCATTCACCGCGGCCGAGTTGATGGCCACCTTGTCGGCTCCGGCGTGGAGCATGGCGCGCATGTCGTCCACCGACCGCAGTCCCCCGCCGACTGTGAGGGGGATGAACACCTGGTCGGCGGTCCGGCGCACCACATCGTGCATGATGTCGCGGCCTTCGTGGGTGGCCGTGATGTCGAGGAACACAAGCTCATCTGCGCCCGCGGCGTCGTACGTGCGGGCCTGCTCGACCGGGTCGCCGGCGTCGCGGATGTCGACGAAGTTAATGCCCTTCACCACGCGTCCGTCGTCAACGTCGAGGCAGGGAATGATGCGTTTGGCAAGTGGCATGACGGGGCGGAGGAAGGGAGCGATCGACAGCGTGGGAGAGGGAGGAGGGGCCGTTACTCTCGGAGTGCGGCGGTCGAAAAGGTATCGAGATCGACCGCCTCGGGGTCGTTCCAGGCCCAAAACTGCTGGCAGGGAAAGCGGTTCTCGTAGAGGGCCGTGCCCACAATTACAGAGTCGACCCCGTAAGGGTGCAGCGTCTGAATGTCCAGCAGGTCATCGTAGCCCCCCACGCCCCCTGAGGCCGTAATCTTGGCCTTCGTGAGGTGGCGTCCGAGTGTCCGGTAGGCCTGAATATTGGGGCCGTCCATGGTGCCGTCGCGGCTAATGTCGGTGTAGACGAAGCGGCGGACCCCCCGTGCTTCCATTTCCTGAGCGAAGTCGACGGCATCGAGCCCGGAGCCCTCCGTCCAGCCCTGCACGCGCACCTCGCCGTCCTGGGCGTCGACGCCCACCACCACGCGCTGTGCCGAAAACCGTTCGAGGGCCTCGTCCACAAGATCGGGATTCCGGACGGCCGCCGTGCCGAGAATGACACGGTACACGCCCATGGTGAGCGCCGCTTCAATCTGATCCATAGACCGAATGCCGCCTCCCAGCTGAACCGGAATGTCGAGGGCCTCGCACATGTCGTGAATCACGTCCCGGTTGTGATCGCCCTCGCCCCGTGCGGCATCGAGGTCCACGACGTGGAGGGTGCGGGCGTTCTGCACTCGCCACAGCTTTGCCATCTTGACTGGGTCCTCGAAGTAGACCGTCTCATCGTCGTAGTCGCCCTGTCGGAGTTGGACACAGCGGCCGTTGCGGACGTCAACAGCGGGGATGAGCAGCGGCATGGCGGAAGGGGGAGCGGGTGGAAGAGCGAGGAAAGCAGCGGCGGCTTACGCGGGGTCGGTTTCTGCGGGGCGGGGCATCGTGGCAAAGTTCTGCAGGAGGCGAAGGCCGGCCGCCTGCGACTTCTCGGGGTGAAACTGCACGCCGCACACGTGATTGCGCTGCACGATGGCCGGAAAGGCGTGGCCGTAGGTTGATGTTGCGAGCACGTCGGCCGGGTCGTCGGGAAGGGCGTGGTAGGAGTGCACGAAGTAGACGTAGGCCTCGTCCCCCAGACCGTCGAGGAGGGGATGGGAGCGCGTTGGGGTGAGGGCGTTCCATCCCATGTGCGGCACCACCCGATCGTCCATCTCGTCGTCGGAGGCGGCGTCCTGAAAATGGCGGACGACACCGGGAATCAGGCCGAGCCCCTCGTGCTCCCCCTTTTCGTAGCCGACATCGAAGAGCAGCTGCAGGCCCACGCACACGCCCAGGAGCGGGGTGCCGCGGCGGACGGCTTCCAGAATGGGTGTTTCGATCCCACGCGCTCGGAGTTCTCCGATGCACGCACCAAACGCCCCCACGCCGGGAAGCACCAGTCGCTCCGCCTCGATCACAGCGGTGGGATCGTCGGTGCGTAGCACCTCCACGTCAATCCGCTCAAACGCCTTCTCGATGGAGCGGAGATTGCCAATGCCGTAGTCGATGATCGTGACCATGAGCGGAGGGGAACGTGGGAGGAGAGCGCGCGGGGGTAGAGAGAGTCGAGGTCCGAACGAGCGAGAGAAGGAGCTACTCCTCGTTCAGTTCCTTGGAGCGTTGGGTGGCGGTGCCGACGGCATTGATGAGCATGGTGCGCAGCCCATGTTCTTCAAGAGAGGAGACCGCCGCGATGGCCGTCCCGCCGGGGGTGGTGACCTCGTCACGCAGAATGGCCGGGTGCTTGCCGGTTTCGATGGCCAGTTTGGCGGCGCCGTAGACGGTTTGGCGGGAGAGCCGGGCGGCGTCGGCCCGCGACATGCCCTGCTTGACGCCGGCGTCCGTCAACGCCTCGATAAACATGTACACGTAGGCCGGGCCGCTTCCGGAGAGGCCCGTGACAGCATCCATGTGCTCCTCCGGCACCTCTACGACCTCTCCAACGGCCTCGAACACCTCGCGTGCCAGGGCCACGTGCGTATCGGTCGCGTAGGTGCCGGCGGACAGGGCCGTCGCACCGGCGTCGACGAGGGCGGGCGTATTCGGCATAGCGCGCACAACCGGCTGATCCTGCCCAAAGCCGAGCTGAAGCCGTTCGGTGGTAATGCCGGCCAGCACGCTGATCACCAGCGCCTCGCGCTCAATGTGTTCGCGAATTTCGGTCACCACCTGAGCCCGGCTCTGCGGCTTGATGGTGAGGAGCACAACGGAGGCCTGCTCGACCGCCGCCACGTTGTCGGTCGTGGTGTGCAGGCCCGGGAACTCCTCAGCCATCGCGTCGAGGGCCGAGGCGGTGCGGCGCGTGGCAATCACCTGATCGGCGGCGATCAGGTTGCTGTCGATCATGCCGCCGATGAGGGCACGACCAATATTGCCTGCCCCAATCACGGCAACGGTTTCGTCGGAAAGCATAAACAGTGTGCGTTGGAAAGTGGAACGGCGTCAGGAGAACACAGACAGGGAAGGAGCAGACCGCTCAATCCCCAATCCAAAAACCCCAATCTACAATTAGGAAAGAGTGCCCTTGGTGGAGGCGACCTCCGCGTGGGCCGCGTCGCGGCGAACGGCCATACGGAGAGCACGCGCTGTGGCCTTGAACGCGGCTTCGACCTTGTGGTGCGTGTTTTTGCCGTGAAGGACGGTAAGGTGCAGGTTGCAGCGGGCGTGCGTGGCCAGCGACCGCCACACGTGGGGCACCATCTCGGTGGAAAGGGTCCCCAGCGTTTCACGCCCCCAGTCGGCATCAACGCGGCAGTAGGCGCGGCCGGAGAGGTCAATCACGCTTCGGGCCAGGGCGTCGTCCATCGGGACGTACGCGTGTCCGTACCGGGCGATGTGCTTTTTATCCCCGAGCGCCGTGCGCAGCGCCTGGCCCAGGGCAATTGACACGTCCTCGACCGTGTGGTGGTCGTCGACGTAAAGGTCGCCGTCGCACCGGACCGTCAGGTCCAGCGCGCCATGTTTGGCGAACAGGTCGAGCATGTGGTCGAAAAAGCCAACGCCGGTGTCCACGTCGTACGTCCCATCGCCGTCCAGGGACACCTCAACGGTAACGTCGGTTTCGGCGGTGGTGCGGTGGATGGTGGCCGTGCGGGGCGAGAACGATTGGGACATACGAACGGAAGGAAGTGGAGTGGAACGGAAGCGGGTTGTTTTCACAAGTGGCTCACGGGAAGAAAACACGCAGGTCTACCCGCTGGTTTTTATACTTGACCTACGCCTTCGTGCCGAGCGATCGTTCGATTTTGCTCCATAAGCATAGCCAAGCCCTGTGCCAACATACAGCGACGCCGACTTTGAAGGCAGCCGGTTTGACTACGGCGAGCGCGTGCGCATCCTGCTGCGCCACCCGAAGCACGGCGGAATCTTTGGGGAGGCAGAAGGCACCTGTGCCGCACGGGAGAAAAATGTAGAGTTTGAGGCGCGCGACGGCACCATGCGCACCAAAACACTCGTGTGGCTCAAGGACATCGAGGGCTACGAGAAGCCGCACGAGGACCTGCCGGACACGACGGAGAAGGTGGAGGAGGCGTGGTTTGCTGAAGAGGCGCTCCGGAAAAAGGAGGGGGATCCGTTGGACGGCGTCAGCTTCAATTAAGGAGGAGTTGATGCCTCAGGCCGACTGGCCCCCGACAGAACGTTTTGCTGCGTATTGCGTGCTGCGTATTTCGTATTTTCAGTTTGCCTCCACTTTGGATACGCAATCCGCATCTTTGGTATCGAAAAAAATCGCTTGCAGTAAGCCCCTCTTTTGCTGATGGCAGATTCTTCTACTTCGGAGCGTCTTCTCGTCACCGCCGCGCTGCCGTACGCCAACGGCCCCATCCACATCGGGCACCTGGCGGGGGCGTACCTGCCGGCCGATCTCTTTGTGCGCTACCAGCGCCTGAGGGGGGAGGACATCGCGTTCATCTGCGGGTCCGACGAGATGGGCGTGGCCATCCTCATGCGAGCCATTCGGGAGGATCGGACGCCCGAGGACATCGTCGACACCTACCATCCCCAGATCCGCGACAACTTTGAGCGGTTTGGGATGAGCTTCGACTACTACGGGCGCACCTCCAGCGACCTCCACCAGGAGACCACGCAGGACGTTTTTCGCGTCCTCGACGAACAGGAGGTCTTCAAGCTCAAAACAGAAGAACAGCTCTATGACCCGGAAGCCGAGATGTTTTTGGCCGACCGGTTCGTCACGGGGACCTGCCCGGTGTGTGGGTACGACGACGCCTATGGCGACCAGTGCGAGCAGTGCGGATCGTCGCTGAGCCCCACCGAACTCGAAGACCCAAAAAGCACGCTCACCGACGCCACGCCGGTCCTCAAGGAGACGACGCACTGGTACCTCCCGCTCGGCGACCTGCAGCCGGACCTGGAGGACTGGATCGACACCCATCCCGAGTGGAAAAACAACGTGCTCGGCCAGATCCAGAGCTGGTTCGACGACGGCCTGAAGGACCGCGCCATCACGCGCGACGTGCCCTGGGGCGTCCCGGTGCCCGCCGACGTGGCCGAGCGGCACGGCCTGGAGGCGGAAGGCAAGGTCATCTACGTCTGGTTCGACGCCCCCATCGGCTACATTTCGGCCACCAAGGAGTGGGCGATCGAGGAGGGCGCCCCGGCGAAGTGGAAGGCCTACTGGCAGGACGAGGACACCCGGCTGGTTCACTTCATCGGGAAGGACAACATCGTCTTCCACTGCCTCATGTTTCCGTCGATGCTCATGCGGCACGGCGACTACATCCTGCCCGACAATGTGCCTGCCAACGAGTTTCTAAACCTGGAGGGCGAGAAGCTGTCCACGAGCCGCGGCTGGGCGGTGTGGCTTCACGAGTACCTCGACGATTTTGGGGACGAGCGCGGACCGGACCTCCTCCGCTACGCCCTCGCCACCACGCTGCCGGAGACCAAGGATGCCGACTTCAGCTGGGAGGGATTTCAGCGTCGCGTGAACGGCGAGCTGGCCGACGTGCTTGGCAACTTTGTCAACCGCACGCTGACCTTCGCCCACCGGTACTTCGACGGCGAGGTGCCGCCCCTTGAGGATCCGTCCGAGGCCGACCGGCAGGTGCACGACGCCCTGTCCGAGGCACCGGACACCATTGGGCACGCCTATGACAATTACCGGATGCGCGAGGCCGTCTTCGAAACGATGGACCTGGCCCGCACCGGTAACAAATACTTCAACGACACCGAGCCCTGGCACACCCGCGACTCGGACCCGCAGGCCTGCGCCAACACGATTCACCTGAGCCTGCAGCTCTGCGCGTCGCTTTCCATTCTGTTTGGGCCCGTCATTCCCGACGCCGCCCGGCGCCTGCAGGACATGCTGCGCCTGTCGGATGTGCGCACGGGCGAGCCGGGCGATGATCCGGAGGGGGGACTGGGGTGGAGCGACGCCGCCGAGCCCCTCCTGGAGCCCGGACACACGCTTGGCGAGCCCGACATCCTGTTCGACAAACTTGAGGACGATATCATCGAGGCCCAGGTCGAGAAGCTCCGCGAGCGGGCCGCCCAACGTTCTGATTCCCAATCCGATTCCGACATGGACTCCGCCGATCTCAAAGACAACATCGACTTCGACGACTTTACCAAGCTCGACCTCCGCGTCGGCACGGTCACGGCCGCCGATCCGGTGCCCGACGCCGACAAGCTCCTGCGACTGGATGTCGACCTCGGCTTCGAGGAGCGGCAAATCCTGGCCGGCGTGGCCGAGCAGATGGACCCGGACGAGGTGGTGGGCCTGCAGGTGGTCGTCGTCGCAAACATGGCGCCCAAGGAGATGTTTGGCCTCCAGAGCGAGGGCATGGTCCTGATGGCCGAGGAGGCGGACGGCACCTTCGTCCCGGTGACGGCCGACGCAAAGAATGGCTCGGTGGTCCGGTAATCCGTCCTCAAGTTCCTCTTCAAGAGGTTGTCGTTCGTAGGCAACCGAACGAGTGGTCGTATCCGCATTGTCTGGGAGCCAGTGTCTCCACTGAGATGACCATTGCCCTACTATCCGCCCTGGAGGAGGAACTGGCGCTCTACCGGGAGGCGTGTAGCGACATTCAGACGGTAAAGCAAGGCCCGATTCGGCTTCTCCAAACCCAGTACGCAGGGCACGCACTTACCCTCATACAGATGGGGGTGGGCAAGGTGAACGCGGCCATGGCCACGCAGCGTGTCCTCGACGCGGTGGCGCCGGACGCCGTCGTTTGTACCGGCACGGCCGGTGCCCTCCACGACGCCCTCAACATCGGAGACGTTGTGGTGGCGCACGACTGTGTTCAGCACGACCTTCGGGTTGACTTCCTGGGGCTGCCGCCGGGACAGGTGCCCTTTACCGACCTCCGGTTTTTTGAGACCCATCCCACGCTCCGCGATGCGGCCTTGGCCGCGGAGCTTCCGGGCCACTCGGTCCGTGCCGGGCGCGTCCTGACCGGCGACCTGTTTGTACAGGACGAAACGGCCCGCCACACCCTGCGCGACGAACTGTCGGGCGACTGCGTCGAAATGGAGGGGGCGGCCGTAGGGCAGGTCTGCACGCTCAACGAGATCCCGTTCCTGCTCGTCCGGGCGATTTCCGACCGCGCCGACGGGCGCTCCGACGTGGACTTTCAGGCGTCTCTGGAGGAGGCGGCGCAGGCCTCCGCCCGGGTGGCGCTGGCGGCCCTGCGGATGGTGCGACCCGAGGGAAGGAAGGACAACGCGGAATCACAGTGAGCGAGGCGCAACAGACGAGCGTCTGCAAGGTTGAACCACAAAACGAAGGCTTCGCGGTCTTCCCTTTGATGCCTCCCAGTGCAGTTATGCCGCGGGACCACTACACCGTACTGGGGATTGGCCGGGACGCGAGCCAGTCCGAGATCAAACAGGCCTACCGGGAACGGGCCCTGGAGTGCCACCCCGACCGCGCGGCAGAAGACCGGAAGGCAGCGGCGAAGGACGAGTTTTTGCGAGTGCGAAAGGCGTTCGACGTTCTGAGCAATCCGAAGACGCGGGCGGCCTACGACGCGAACGGATCCGACGCGAACGGGGCCTCGACGCGGAATGGGAGGGCACCGGATCGCCCCCGACCGCAGTCGTTCAAGGAGCAGTGGCGGGCCCACAAGTCGAAGCGCGTTCGGGTGCGTGCCTCGGTCTTTGAGAACATCGACGGACTGTGGGTCGATCAGAAAGCGGTGGACCGCCGAACGTCCGTGGCCGTCCCGCTCTTTGGGCTGATCGGGTTCGGCCTCTTTCTGTACGATCCGCACTACATTTACGCGACCGACATTTTCCTGATCGATCTGGCGCTCTGCACCTTGCTTGGCGCCGCCCACGGCTATGTGCTGGGGAGTGCCTGGGCCTACCTCGATCTGGCCTGGGAGCGCCGCTCCTGACGAGGGGCCCCAAGGGATGTGCTGTTGCTCACCCCCGCCGTCTGACCTGTTGCCACTTGTGCCCCATGCGGTTTCGCTGGTTTGCTGTTCTGATGCTGATCTGGATGGGGGGCTGCGACCAGGGGACTGCGCAGGACGCGCTCCCTGCCGCCCAGCGGGCAATCGACGTGGTGCATTATGACCTGGACCTAGAAGTCCAGCCGGAGCAGCAGCGCGTCCGCGGGCAGGTCACGACCGTGGCGGCGGTAACAGATTCGCTTGGGTCCCTGGTGCTTGACCTGGACCGCCGACTCACGGCCGAGCAGGCCTGGGAGTCAGAGCAGGGAGGGGAGTGGGTCCAGCGTCCCGTCGAACGTTCGGGCGAACGGGACCGCATTCGGGTGCCCCTCTCCGAGCCCCGCCTGCCCGGCGACACCGTGCGCGTCCGGGTGGCATACCACGGCGCCCCCCGCGTGGCCCCCAACCCGCCCTGGGATGGAGGGGTGACCTGGGACACCACGTCGACCGGGGCGCCCTGGATCGGCACGTCGGTCCAGACCGATGGGGCCAGCCTGTGGTGGCCGGCCAAGGACCACCCCTCCGACGAACCCGACTCGATGGACATTGCCCTCACCGTGCCGGACTCGCTCGTCGCGGCATCCAACGGGCGGCTTCGCGGCGTGGAACGGACCACCGACTCCACGCGCGCCTTTCGGTGGCACGTATCGGTGCCGATCAATGCATACACCGTCACGATGAATGTGGCGCCGTACGTCCGCATCGACACCTCCTACGCGAGCACGGAGGGGGATACGGTTCCGGCCTCGTTCTATGCCCTGCCGTCCGACTCGTCGAAGGCAGCCCGGGCCCTTCCCGACTTTCTCGACCAGGTGCGCTTCCTGGAAGAGACGCTGGGCCCGTACCCCCCGCGCGCCGACAAGTACGGTGTTGCGCAGGCGCCTTTCCTGGGCATGGAGCACCAGTCGCTCATCGCCTACGGACACGACTTTTCGACGGGCGGGCTTGGGTACAACGCGCCGTTTGATGCCCTTCACTTTCACGAGGTGGCCCACGAGTGGTACGGCAACATGATCACTGTGGCCGACTGGAAGGATTTTTGGCTCCACGAGGGCCCGGCCACGTACCTCGAAGCCCTGTACGCCGAGCACCTGGAGGGGGACAGCGCGTACCACGCCGTCACGGATCACTTTCGAAACCAGATGAAGGGCGGCACCCCAATCGCTCGGAAGCGGTCCACCTCGGCATCAGACATCTACCATCGCGATGTGTACTTTCGAGGCGCACTGGTCCTGCACACGCTCCGGTATCTGATGGGAGAAGAGGATTTCCGTGCGGTCCTCCGGCGATTTGTGTATCCCGAGGATGAGGGCGCCAATGGGCGCTCGCCCTTCCGGCACGTTCGCACCCGAGACTTTATTGACACGGCGGAGGCCGTGTCCGGCCGCTCCCTCAGCGCGTTCTTCGATGTGTATCTCTACCAGGAGGACCTGCCTCGGCTGGTGCATCATCACTCGGAGGACACGGTGAGCCTCGAGTGGAAAAACACGGGAGACAAAGCGTTCGAGGTGCCGGTCCCGGTGCGGGTAAACGATACGACCCGTCGCGTGGAGATGGCGGACGGACGAGGTCAACTCGAGGTGCCCTCCGGAGCCGATGTGGAGGTCGACCCCAGGGGATGGGTCCTCCGCCAGGAGTAGAGGGCCCCGGCACGGTGCTGTGAAGGCCCGACGGGGGGCTCAGGTACGCGGGAATACGGTGGGGCGGGAGTCATTCCGAGTAGGGGAGGGCGGGGGAAGGGGCAAGTCGACGGTGCCCCGCTGTGCTTGGAGTGACTTGTGGTTGCGATTTTAGTGCGTCTCGACTTGGAATTCAGCGGACTCGGCTTATGACGCTTGCGGAAGGGATCGCGGAGACGCTTGTCCAACACCACGTTCGCCTCGTCACGGCAGTGCCGGGGCACGGAGCGACTCAGGTCTATGAGGCCTGGCGGATCCAGCACGAGGAACCGCCGCCGTTTTCGTACCACGAGGAGGTCGCTGCGGGCATGGCCCACGGGGCGGCCTTGCGGGGGCGCCGCGCCGCCGTGCTTTTGAAGGCGCATGGGTTTCTGAAGGCGGCCAACGCCATTGCCGACAGTCTGGCGGCCGGCACGACGGCGGGGCTGGTCTACGTTGTGTTCAACGACCCCACCGGAGCACATTCGGACAGCGTGCTGGACATTGAGGGCGCGGCCCGCGAACTGGGCCTTCCCCTTGTTCGCCCAGAAGGGTCCGCGGCGTGCTCGGCCCTCGCAGCGGCCCTTCACCAATCGGAGGACCAGGGACTCCCCCACCTGGTCATTCTGCCCGCGGCGAACGTCGAGGACGAAGCGCCGCCTCCGCCTGAAGGAGTCGAAGCAGACCCGCCGGCCTACGAACGGGACGTCGCACGCCACGTGTGCTGCCCGCTCTTCGCCCCGTACCAGCACGCCGTATTTGAGGCCCGGCGGGAGGGGCGCGAGCCGGATGCCGTACCGCGCCCGGCGCTGCCCCGCGTCCCCGATGAATTGCCGGACGAGTACCGCCCGATGGCGGAGCGCTACGTGCCGGCGTTTGAGGCGCTTGCAAACATTCCCCGTTCCACGACGACGGGGGACACAACCGTGGGGACGCTCTTTGCCCTGCCGCCGTACGAGGCCGTCGACCTGTGCACGTACATGGGCGGCAGCCTGCCCCTGGCCCTTGGTGCGCTTGCCACCGGCGACGCGTCCGCCTGGGCGGTGACGGGCGACTTCGGGTTCGTATCGGCGGGCCACTTGGGACTGTTGGAGGCGCAACAGCGGGCCCTTCCCCTCAACGTGCTTCTCCTACACAACGGACGCGCGGAGGCGACGGGACGACAACCGGTCCCCGCCCCAGCGGTCGACACTGTCCTCGCCGGGCACACTCAACACGTCGTTCCCATCGCAGACGCCACTGATCCGGAGGCCTGCCGCGACGCACTCCGGACGGCCGCTGCTCGAGACGAGTACGCCATCGTCCACGCCAATTACACCGGGGCCTGAACGCGGGGAGAACAGGACGAAAGAAAAAAGCCCCGCTCCCAGTAGAGGGAACGGGGCTAAAAATGGACACTCGACCCGGTTCAATTAGATGTTGATGGGCTGGCCGTACGCGGCGCGGGATGCCTCCATGACCGCCTCCGAGAGCGTGGGGTGTGGGTGCATCGACTCCATGATTTCGTGCCCCGTCGTCTCCAGCTTGCGCGCAGCCACGACTTCCGCAATCAGCTCCGTCGCCTCGCTGCCGATGATGTGGCAGCCCAGGAATTCGCCGTACTTGTCGTCGTAGATCGTCTTGACGAAGCCGTCCTGCTGGCCCAGCGCGGCCGCCTTGCCGTTGGCCTTGAAGGGGAATTTGCCAACCTTCACGTCGTAGCCTTCCTCCTTCGCCTCTTCTTCCGTGTAGCCGACGGACGCGATCTGCGGCTGGCAGTAGGTGCAGGCCGGGATGTCTTTCTTGTCGATCGGCCGGACGTCGTGACCTGCAATCTTTTCGATGCACAGGATGCCCTCGTGGCTTGCCTTGTGGGCGAGCCAGGGGGCGCCCGTCACGTCGCCAATGGCGTAGACGCCATCCACGTTGGTGCGGTAATAGTCGTCCACCACGATGTCGTTGCCGTCTGTCTCGACGCCCACCTCCTCCAGTCCGATGTTTTCGACGTTGCCTACGACGCCCACGGCGGAGAGCACCTGGTCGCATTCGATGTGCTCAGTGCCGTCGCCGGTGTCGACTTCCACCTGAAGCGGCTCGGCGTCTTTGTCCACGCCCTGCACGCTCGCGCCCGTTAGGACGTTGATCCCCATTTTCTTGTATGCCTTCTCCAACTCCTTCGAGACGTCCTTATCCTCGGCGGGCACCATGCGATCCTCCACCTCGATGATGGTGACATCCGTGCCCATGTGGTGGTAGAAGTAGCCGAACTCGACCCCGATGGCGCCCGCGCCCACAATCACCAAAGAGTCGGGGCGCTCCTTCTGGAGCATGGCCTCCTTGGAACTGAGCACCTTCTCGCCGTCGATGGGAAGGAAGGGAAGCTCATTGGGCCGCGCGCCGGTGGCAATGATGATGTGGTCGGCCGTGACCGTTTGTTCTTCGCCGACCTCCTCGCCGTCCATGTTCGTTGAGGGCTCAATCTCCACCGTGTCGGCGGCCGTGAGGCGCCCGTGGCCGCGCAGCACGTCGATGTCGTTCTTCTTCATCAGGAACTGGACGCCCTGATTCATCTGGTTGGCCGCGCCCCGGCTCCGCTCGATGACGCTGGGGAAGTCGGGCGAGACGTCGCCGTCGAGCTCCAGGCCGAACTGGTCGAGGTGAGAGGCTTCCGACATCACCTCGGCGCTTTTGAGGAGGGCTTTCGTGGGAATGCAGCCGATGTTGAGGCAGACGCCGCCCAGCTTGTCCTTTTCGACAATCGCCGTCTTCATGTCGAGCTGAGAGGCGCGAATTGCCGTTTCGTAGCCGCCGGGACCACTGCCGATGATGACGCAATCGTAGTGAGTAGCCATAGAGAGGAGTAGGGTCGGTGCGTGCGACGGAGAGGCAGTACAACCGTAAAATACGCGGCGCCCCGCCCGAACCCCAAATCCCCGGTCGCCCCCCGCCGAAAGGTTTTTGTGAATCCGCGACGGCGGGCTATTGGGCCGCCAGCCAGGCCGTGGGGTCGACGGATGTGTTGTCGGAGCGGTCAAACACCGCAAAGAAGAGGCCGGGGCCGCGCGGCTCGCTGTCCGTTCCGGCTTCTCCAATCACCTCTCCGGCTTCTACAGTGTCTCCTTCCGACACGGAGAGCGTTGAGAAATTGCTGTAGACCGAGAGGTACTCTCCGTGCCGTATCACAAGGTAGGTGCCGTACCCCGGCACGAAATCCACGCCCCCGACGGTGCCCCGAAAGACGGCCCGAACCTCGCGCCCGGGATCCGTGGCGATCAGGATGCCCGGATGATAGGTTTCCGTGCCGTGCACAGGGTCTGTGCGCTCGCCGAACCCTTCAGAAATGGCGCCTTCGACGGGCCAGGGCAGCTCGCCCCGATTGTCCTCGAACGAGGCCGACAGGTCGGCCCACTCCGACGGGCGGCGGCCGTCGTCGGAGGCCTCGTCGTTTTCGGCTTCCTCAGACCGGCGGGCGATTTCCTCGGAGAGCGCCTGGAGCTGGGATTCCAGTTGTTGGGCCTGGGACTTCTTTTCCTCAATCTCAGACTGCAACTCCGAGCGACGCGAACGTAACTCGGCGACCACCTCCTGCCGGTCCGACTCCAGGGCCTCCAAATTTTGGCGCTCAGTGCGCGCCTCCGCAAGGAGTTGCTCTGTTTTGGCGCGCGTGTCCGCGAGTTCTTCCCGGGACGCTTCGACCTCCTGGGCGGCCTGACGAACGGATGCGCGTTGTTCTTGTCGCTTTTGAGCAAATCGCTGGAGATAGCGAACCCGGACCAGCATCTGGTTGATGGAGCGGGCGGAGAGGATGAGGGCGAGGTCTGGAAGACGACTATACATGTAGGCGTGGCGGGCCCGATCCTGGTACTCGGACCGAAGGGTGGACAGGCGTTCCTGCAGGGTGCCCAGGGTGTCGCGGAGCTGTCGGCGCTCGGTCTCCAACTGGCGCAGGCGGCGCTGATACGTGTTCACGAGCTCCTCGCGCAGTGCAATCTCGCGCTGGAGTTCTTCAAGCTCTTGCTGGCTCGATTCCGCTTCTTCGGTGGTTTCCTGGAGGCGCTCCTCCTGTTGCTGGATCTGATCTTCGAGCGTCTGGAGACGTTGCTGGGTGGATTGGCGCTGGGCGCGTGGGTCCTCCTGGGCCCGGGCCGTCGTGCTCAAACAGACGGAGAGGAGGACGGCCCAGAGGCAGACGCTCCCAAAAGACCAGTCCAAGCTCGGACGCGACCGCCAGTCAACCATTACAAGCCGTATCGCAGAGTAGTTATCGGAGGGGCTTCCGGGGGGCCGCTGATGGGACCCCCAATTCGAACGATAAGGTCGCTGGGTTCAGGCTCACGTCGCGATAGCGAATCATCGCCATAAGGTTGTCCTCCGGGCGACGAAAGATCACCCGATGCGGGATCATGGTGCCATCGACCTCCTCGAAGTCCGTAAACAGGCGCTCATCGACGACCGTGCCGTCTTCATCTTTGCGCGTGTACCGCACCACCCGCCACTGCTGGGGATCCACCAGCATGCGCGTCTGTGCGTTGTCGTCCGACAGGAAGTAGTCCGAACTGTCGGTCTCGACCGTCCAGTCGACGGTTTCCGAGGGGGATATCAGCCCGAGCATGTTCTCAAAGATCTCGCCGGACGCGACGGGGGCGGGGAGCAATTCCTGGGCGTCCGCGAGGGGGCCGGTGCGGAGGGTTCGGTTTCGCTTGTCGTAGAAAAAGACACTGTCCGGGGTAAGCAGCAGGCGTCCCCCCTCAACCCCAAAGAGGCTAAATCGCATGTACAGCGAGTCGGCGCGCCGCTGGCGCATCTCGGCATTGAACGACCGATTTTGATCCGGCGTGCGCACCGTAACGCGGGCCTCGGCCGAAAAGCTTTCGAGCGAGTCCCCGGAGGCATTGATCAGCGTGCGGATCTCCTGTGCCGAGTGGTTGGGGAAGCCCTCGGGCGCGTCGGGGGCCCGTGTGGCGGAGGTGCTCCCGCACCCGCTGGCGACCAGTCCCATCGTTAGCAGCAGGGCAAGAAAGAGGAGCGATCGGGAATGGGAGGGACGCACGTGCCGAAGTGATATTGGAAAAAGAAAACGAGAAAGGGGCCCGAGCAGCGATGAGGATCACTCCCGCCTTGACTCCGAACGCAATGGGCACCGGCCACGACATCATTGCTCAAGAAAACCACGGAAGACGGAACGAGCCCGCCCAAAGCGAAGTTTCTGGAGCCGACTGCGGGCGTTCATCAAGAGTTGAAAATCATTCCTCCGTCTATCTACTTTCTTTTCCTGGCTTGCGGGGCCAATCAGAGAGGACACGGGGGCGAAATGGTCCTACACATCCGCTGGTAGCTTTTCCAACACTCTACACTCCCACCCTATGGGCCAGCAAAACGTTAAGCGAAAAGCCGATCCCGCCGTCCTCCGTGAGTTTACGAACCACCTGATGAAGGACGTGCGGGCCCTGGAGCTGATGCTCCACGAAGACATGTTTGAGACCGGCGTGCGCCGCATTGGGGCCGAACAGGAACTCTTTATGGTCGACGAACGCGGGGAGCCCGCGCCGATCATTGAGGACGTGCTGGAGCGAAACACGGACGAGCGTATCGTCACGGAGCTCACAAAGTTCAACATCGAGTTCAACATGGATCCGCTCCGTTACGGAGGGGATTGCTTCCATCAGATGGAGCAGGCCACGCACCATCTCATCGATAAGGTTCGCGCCTTAACGCGGGAAGTGGGCGGGGAGCCGGTTATGACGGGAATTCTCCCAACGGCCCACCTGTCGGACTTTGCGATGGACTACATGACGCCGCGGCCTCGGTATTATGCGCTGAACGATGCGCTTTCGCGTCTGCGGGGCGGGCCGGGGCAGTACCAAATCCGGGGCATCGATGAGCTCTTTCTGAAGCACGACTCCATTATGCTGGAAGGGTGCAATACCAGCTTCCAGACGCACTTCCAGGTGTCGCCGGAGGAGTTTCCGCGCTACTACAATATTGCCCAGGTGGTGGCAGCTCCGTGCCTGGCGGCCGCGACAAATTCGCCCCTTCTGTTTGGAAAACGACTCTGGCGCGAAACCCGAATCGCCCTCTTCCAGCAGGCCGTCGACACGCGATCGAGCAACCTCTACCTGCGCGAGATGCGGCCGCGCGTACACTTCGGGACCGACTGGGTTGATGAGTCGGTCCTGGAGATCTTCAAGGAGGACATCTCCCGTTTCCGCGTCCTCCTTACAACAGACATGAATGAATCCCCCCTGGAGGTGCTTGAGGACGGCGACGTGCCGAACCTGATGGCCCTCCAGCTGCACAACGGCACCGTGTATCGCTGGAATCGCGCCTGCTACGGCATAACGGAGGGCAAGCCCCACCTCCGGATTGAGAACCGCATCTTGCCTTCTGGGCCCACGGTGATCGACGAGGTGGCAAATGCGGTGTTCTGGTACGGGCTGGTGGCCGCCCTGGCGGATGAGTACCAGGACATTTCGAAACACATGGACTTCGACGAGGCCCGTCATAATTTCATCGCGGCGGCGCGCAATGGACTCGCGTCTCAGTTCGTCTGGTTGGATGGATCCAAGCGACCGGCGCACGAGCTGATCCTCGACACACTGATCGCTCGAGCCGAAGAGGGACTGCGGAAGTCCGATATCGATTCCTCCGACATCGACCGGTACCTGGGAGTGATCCAAAAGCGGGTTGAGAGTCAGCAGACGGGCGCGCAGTGGCAGCTCGATTCGCTGACGCGGATGAAAGACGTCGGCTCACGCGCCGAGCGCCTAGGGGCCATTACCCGCGCCATGGTGGAACGGCAAAAAGAAGGGACGCCCGTCCACGAATGGCCCCTGGCCACGCTGGAGGAGGGATACACGCCAACGGCCATGAAGGACACGAACGTGGAGGACTACATGACCACGGAGCTGTTTACCGTCCACGAAGAGGAGTCGATCGAGTTTGTGGCCCGGCTCATGGACTGGCAGCGGATCCGGCACGTGCTTGTCGAAGACGAGAAGCACCGCCTCGTGGGCCTCGTCAGTCATCGGACGCTTCTGCGCCATATGGCAGAGCGCAGCGAGACCCCGGACGGTGGGATTCCGGTCCACGACATTATGGTTGAGGATCCGATTTCCGTTTCGCCCGATCGCCCGACCCTTGAGGCCGTCGAACTCATGCGTGAGCACCAGATTGGGGCCCTTCCGGTGGTTCGTGAGAACCGGCTGGTGGGCATCATCACAGAGCGCGACTTCATCCAGATTGCCGGCAACCTCCTCGACGATACGTTGAAGGGGGAGCTAGAGGCTCCTGGAGCAGACGAGGAGATTTCGGACTAACGAGAACGGGACATGCCTCGTCTGTTGCGATTCGGGCAGCATGGAACGTACAATTTCGGCATCCGTGCCAGCTTCCGATTAAAAATCTACTGCCCTCTTTCCGACACCGCTCCCCAATGGCTGACGAGCACCGCGAACGAGAAATCAGCGGCAAGACGGTCCGAATCGACCGCACCCTTTGTATTGGGTCCGGCAATTGCACCAATCTGGCGCCGGAGGTCTTTGTGATCCGTCAGGACAATATCGTGGACTTCCAGGAGGACCCACCGGACATCGACGGGGACCGATTGGAGGAGTCAGCGGCCATTTGTCCCGTAGACGCTCTGATCCTGGAAGACGAAGATGGGGAGCAGATCGTCCCGTAGAGCGCGTTACTCCGCGTCCGTTTGGGAGCGCCGGTACCACGCAATCAGGAAGCCGGTCAGAAGGCCAGCCAGAAGGCCGAGAAGCAGCTCGGGAAGCATGGGAAGGGGGAGACGATCAGGGGCGTTACGGTCCTACTCGGGCAGTGCCGCCTGTCGTTCCCAGGCCCGAAATCGGTGGAGTTCGCCGCGGACAGACTGCACGGCGGTGCCGATGACGGCTGCGTCGTCCATAAACCCGATGGCCCCCAAGGCGTCCGGGATGGCGTCGAGAGGGGTTACGAAATACAGCAAGGCCCCGGCCATAACGACCAGCGGGGCCCACGACACTTGTCGGTACGAGCGGGTGGCCCAGCGCAGGAGCAGGCGACACATGGTGCGGAGGTCGGTCCACACGGCTTGCAGTACGTTCGGGTGCGCCGTCATGCGGTCGTAGGCATCACGCACCAGGAGGACCACCCGAAACCGCCGGGAGAGAACACGCTGCGCCGCGTCTCGCAGGGCTGTGGCGGCCGTAAACAGGGTCGACCCGTTGCGATTGGTGGAGAGAAAATGGCGAGAGCGCTTCATGAACTCGGGGAACGGTGGGCAAGGGGCGTGGTCGATGCTAACACAGCGCCCCGCCGAAAGTCAACCCGGCCCGACTTGTATCCCCGCATCCTGGGCCCCGACTGCCGATTTTTACAGCTCAAGGCCAGCATACACGTGCCCACCGTTCTGACCACATCGCCCGAGGAGGCCGCCCGTTTCATTCGTGAGGGAGAGTTGAGTGCTTTTCCTACGGAAACGGTGTACGGGCTGGGAGCCGATGCGCTGCGGGCAACAGCAGTCCAGAAGATTTTCGAGGCAAAGGGGCGCCCGTCAGACAACCCCCTGATCGTTCACGTAGTCGCGGATCACCAGGTCGATCATCTGGCCGCGTCTATTCCCGACGCGGGCCGGAGGCTCATGGAGGCGTTTTGGCCGGGGCCTCTCACCGTCATCCTCCCGAAGTCCGATGCCGTTCCATCGGTGGTCACAGCCAACCTCTCGACGGTGGGCCTGCGGTGGCCGCGTCATCCGGTTGCACAGGCCTTTCTGACGGCGTGCCGGACGCCCGTTGCGGCCCCCTCGGCCAACCGCTCCGGGCGGCCCAGCCCCACCACCTGGCAGGCGGTGCATCACGACCTGGACGGGCGCATCGCGTGTATTCTGAAAGGAGGACGCACAGAGGCCGGGGTGGAATCCACCGTGGTGGACTGCACCGGCACGCCCCCCACGGTCCTGCGACCCGGCGCCATCCCGGTCGAGGCGCTTCGGGACCGCATTGGCCAGGTTCGCACGGGAGACAGCGACTCGGCAGAGGGAGCCCGGAGCCCCGGCACGCGTCACCGTCACTATGCGCCTCGGGCGTCCGTGGTCTGCGTGTCGTCCCCGACGGAGGCGGCGCCCGGTCCCCGAGCGGCGTACATTGGACGCGAGGCCCCGCCGGATCCGGAGGGCTTTGCCCGTGTACGGGTTGCAGAAACGCTGGAAGCGTACGCGGAGGCGCTGTTTCATTTCTTCCGTCAGGCGGACGCCGACGGGGTGGAGGTCATTTACGCGCAGACCGTCGCCGAGCGAGGCCTGGGCCGCGCCCTAAACGACCGCCTGCGCCGGGCGGCGGCACGGTGAGCCCCCAACCGAGCCTCCCGGAGGCTATCCGCGGGTGGAGCGAATGAGCCAGCGGGCCACGGGGGGAAGCCATCGGCACGCCCGGACGAGGGCCGCTGCGGCCCCGGGACGGAAGGCCGCAGTGTGGACCCAGCGGCCCAGGCGCATGCGGGTGCCGAAGGTGCGCTGCCACCGGCGATCGTACGTGCGCCGGAACGACGCGGCGGAGTGGCGATCGGTGATAAAGTCGGAGACGAGCGGCGTGGCTAGATCGGCTGCCTGCAGGGCCATCGCCATGCCGTCGCCGCAGAGGGGCGCAATCATGCCCGCCGCGTCCCCCACCATGCAGATGTCGTTCACGAACCGCGACTTGGGCATGAGCGGTACCTGGCTCACGGCTTCAAACCGATCGCTTACGCGCGTCAGTCGTTGGAGCCGGTCATCCAGCGCTGGGTTCTGACGGAGGTCGGACAGCATGGCCTCCGGCGTGCCGCCTGCGGCCTTGAGCGCGTCCACCCGTCCGATCCAGCACACGTTGGCACGATCGGATTCGACCGGGGAGACGCCACAATAGCCGCCCGGTGCGCTGTGAAGTTCGATTGTCTCGGGCACGCCCCGGCCCTTGTAGTGGGCCTTAAAACCAACGTAGGGGGACGACACGTCCAGGAAGGGCCGGTCGAGCGACCGGTCGAGTCGGGTGCGGCGGCCGTGCGCCCCCAGAACGACCCGCGCGCGAACATCGCCGTCCGTGGTGTGCACTGTGAACCCCGTTTCCAGGTTGCCTCGAACCGTGGAGGCCCGGGTCCCCGGGCGACCGTCAACCCCGGCCCGGCATGCGTGGTCGAAGAGGAGGGCGTCGAGCCGGTAGCGGCTGAGTCCAAGAGCGGGAGCCGGGAGGTCATGTTCCGTCTCGGTCCCGTTAGGGGCCGTCAGGCGGGTCTGGTGAATGGCGCGGGCCCCAGCGGCCATCACGTCTTCGAGCACATCGAGGCGGCGGAAGGACGCCTGGGCTTCGGGCGACAAAAATTCTCCGCACAGCTTGTGCCGCGGATAGGTCTGCTGTTCCAGCAGACACACGGTGTGCCCGCGTTGGGCCAGCTGGCGGGCGGCACTGCAGCCGGCCAGTCCACCGCCAATGATGACGACGTCGAATCGCATGGGAAGGGGGTGTTAGGGGGAAGGGGTAATCAGGCGGAGGGAAGTGTGGAGAGGGTCCACCGGAAGGCCCAGTGCCATTTCACGCGGGCCGAGGGCAGGCCGGCCCGAGCGGCAAGCGCGTGGAGGTCGCCACGCTGAAAGCCGCGACGGACCGAGAGGGGGGCGTCGTGCTGCACCATCGGGGAGAACTTGAGGAGGCGCGCGAGGGTCCAGATCCCGGCGTAGGCCAGAAGGTGCCGGTGCAGGTCATTGATCAAAATGCCCAACCGGCTCACCCGGTCCAGTTCCTGAAGCAGGCGGCAGGCCTGCTCGTCGTACAGGTGGTGGAGAAAGAGGGCCGCGTGTCCCACGTCGAAGGCATTGTCGGGGTAGGGAAGCGCCAACGCGTCGGCCCGGTCGATCCGGACCCGCTCGCGGAGGGGGGAGGAGAGTGAAGCGTCGAGCCAGGCCCGTCCGTGCCCGACCGTGACGGGGTTGCGGTCGACCCCCACGGCTGAGACCGAGCACCGGGCCGCTTGACCCCATCGAACCACTTCGGGCAAGTAGTCGGCGCCCCCTGTGCCCACGTCCAGCACACGGAGCGAGGAGCGGGTGGCGAGCAGGGGCGCCAACCGGTTGCGGCTGGCTCGGTACCCGCCGAGCCAGCGGTTGATCCACCGGAGGTTTTGAAGGGTTTCCCGCAGGTGAGGCTCCGCAACGGACGTGTCGTCCATCCACTCCTCGGCACGGGCCCGCTCGGAAAAAGTCATAGAAGGCATGGGCACGGACAGCGCTGGAACCACCGGGGCGTCGGGGAGCATGGAAAGAGTGAACCTCAGACTTTGGGATGGGTTCAGCCGTTTGCGTGGAACCGTCCAACGTTCGTGTTCAGATATGGCTTTGCTCCGGGTCCGTGAGGTTGGCGTGCGGCTGGGAGGGGAGGAGATTTTGTCGGACGTTGCCTTCGATATTGAGGCGGGGACGTGGATCGGCCTCATTGGCCCCAACGGCAGCGGAAAGACCACGCTCCTGCGCGCCATCGGGACGCACGTCCCGTTCGACGGTGAGATTGCTTTGGAGGGGCGATCCGTCACGGAATGGACGGCGGCGGAGCGGGCCCGGCGGATGGCCTTTGTACGACAGGCGGCGTCTCTTTCGTTCGACTTCACGGTCAAGGACCTCGTGCTCCTGGGGCGGTCCCCGCACCGCGGGTGGCTCCAGGCGTACCAAGGCTCCGATCGGAGCCGCGTGCAGGAGGCACTGGCCCAGGTCGATCTGGAAGGTTTTGAGTCGCGGTCCGTCCTGTCGCTAAGTGGGGGGGAAACGCAGCGTGTGTTTCTGGCCCAGGCCCTCGTGCAGGAGGCGGATCTGCTGCTTCTGGACGAGCCCACCGCTCACCTGGATGTGCATTACCAGTTTACGTTCATGGAGCAGGTGTCCGACCTGGTCGACGCCGGGCACACCGTCCTCGCTGTCTTTCACGATCTCGAACTGGCCGCCCGGTACACGGATCGCCTACTGGTCTTGCAGGACGGACGACTTCGTGCCAATGGGCCGCCCGCGGACGTGCTCACCCCGGAGCGTATCGCCGACATCTTTGGGATGCGAGCACGGGTGCACCGGGGGACGGACGACACCCTGCGGATTGAGTATCTGGATCCCGTCCCAGACGCGTCGTCGACCGCCCCTCCTCACGACCCCCGCCCAACCCGCACGCGGTGAAACGCCCGGACGGACCGTTCGTGCGATGCTTCCTCCAGTCTCTTCCACCCTTCGCTTGGACTTATGCCCAACAAGATCTACACTCGGACCGGCGACGATGGCACCACCTCGCTCTTCGGCGGAGACCGGGTGGGAAAGGGAAATCCCCGCATCGACGCCTACGGCACAGTCGATGAGGCAAACTCAGTCGTTGGACTGGCTCGATCCCACCTGAAGAATGAGCCCGGACACGACCGGCTCGATCCGGTCCTCGGCGACATCCAGGAGGAGCTCTTCGTCGTGGGGGCGGACCTGGCCACCCCACTGGACGCCAAACCCCTCGTGCCGCGTATCAAGGCACATCATGTGGAGCACGTGGAGGACCGCATCGACACGTTCGAGGAGGATTTGAATCCGCTCAAACAATTTATTCTGCCGGGAGGAAGTCCGGCCGGGGCCTCCCTGCATTCCGCCCGTACTGTTACGCGTCGTGCGGAGCGTCTCGTCGTTCAGGTCGGCACCACGGCCCCGATTAACGACCAGGCCGCCATCTATTTGAATCGCCTCTCGGACCTTCTCTTTGTTCTGGCCCGGTGGGCGAACAAGCAGGCCGGCGTGCGAGAAGACACGTGGACGCCGCCAAAAGAAGAAGAGGAAAACTAGCGGTTTTTCCTGAGGGCCTATTGAGGTTGGTGCCCTCCCTCAGTTGATTACAGTCATCCACCACGTAATAACGCAGCTTCTCATGGTGATGTCGTCCGTCGGTACACGCCGCCTCGGGGTGGGACTGTTGATGGCGCTGCTGCTTGTTCTTGGCCCCGTGCGCCCTGCGCCTGCAGACCCAGATCCATCTGATCCGGTTTCGTCGGCTGCCTCCTGGACAGAGATCGATGCCGATCAGTTTCAGGTGGAGCGCGGGACCGTCGGATTGTCGGAAAACTTTACGGATGTGGTGCAGAAATATGGCCTCGACTATCAGACCGCCGTGGGGGTGGCCGAAGAGGTTCGATCCGTTTTTGACGTGCGCGACATTCGATCCGACCAGCCGTATCGCGTGTACATCAACCCCTGGCTTGGAGAGGCCCAGTACCTTTTGTACCAGGTGAGTGCAGTCGAGCACGTTCTGATTGATCTTCAGAACCCATCCGAGACGCGTCGCGTCGACCGGCCGGTCGCCCAGCGCTGGAAAACGGTCAAAGGGCCGATCGATGGATCGCTCTATGAAACCCTGATGGCTCAGAACGCGCATCCCCTCCTTGCCCTTCGGCTCTCGGAGGTGTTTGGCTGGCAGATCGACTTCTTTCGCCTCCGGGCGGGCGATTCGCTACGGGTGCTGTACGAGCAGCGCTACATTGGCGGGGAAAAGGGGGTGCCGGGTGAGATCCTTGCGGCGGTTCTCACCCACCGTGGCGAGCGATACTACGGCTTTCGCTTCGACAATGGGGATGGTCCGGCCTACTTCAATCGGGAGGGGGAAAGCCTGCGGCGCCAGTTGCTAAAGGCCCCGCTCCGCTATACCCGCATCAGCTCCGGCTACTCCAACAGTCGCATGCACCCGGTTCTAAACGAGCGCCGTCCGCACCGCGGAGTCGACTACGCCGCGCCGCCGGGCACGCCGGTCCGGGCCGTGGGGAGTGGCACCGTGGAGTTTGCGGGGTACAAAGGGGCGAACGGCAACTACGTGAAGGTACGACACAACGCCACGTACACCAGTGGCTACCTCCACCTGGCCGGCATTGCGGAGGGCGTGCGGCCCGGGGCCACCGTGCAGCAGGGGGAAACGATTGGCACAGTCGGCAGCACCGGCCGATCGACGGGGCCCCACCTTGATTACCGTCTTTGGAAGCGTGGACAGCCGGTCAATCCGAACGCCATCGAGCTTCCCCCGTCTCGCCCGGTGCGCCCCCAGCATCGAGAGGCATTCCAGGAACACGTGGACGCCATGATGGATCATCTGCACCGGGAGCCAACCCTCGCGGATCGGCTGGAGGAGGAGTCGGAACCCCCCCGCCCGACCCCGAGCAACGCAGTCGCTACCACTCAACGTTGACGCCGAGCGAGAGAGAACGGGCCGGGCCCGGTTCGTAGAATCGACCGCCGAAGGCGTTGATGACGACGGAGCTGGCGTACTGCTCGTCCAGAAGGTTATTCACGGCCGCGAATGGTTTAACCTGTGCCGTGCCGAGTGGAAGGCCCCGATGCCCCACGCGGAGGTTAAGGAGGGCATACCGCGGGGCCTTTTCGGTATTCCCGTCGTCGACGTAGAAGGACGAGACCCCTTCCGCCGACAGCCGTCCCCACCATCCGCTCGTTTCCCGTTGGAGGTGCAGATAGCCCCGGTGAGAGGGAATGCCCGGGATGCGATTGCCCTCTTGGGCCTCCTCCGAAGCGTCCTCAAAGATGAATCGGCTGCCGGTATACCGGGCGGCCGCCTCCCACCCGGGCGCCGGGGCCCACGTGGTCGAAAGCTCGACGCCGTCGTGGCGACTTTCGGTGATGTTACCGAAGTAGTCGCGCCCCTGCGGGGTCTGGCCGGCCTGCTGGATTTGGTCGTCCACCCACTGCCGGAAAACCGTCACGTCGTAGGAGAGGCCGGCGCCCCTCCACGCCCCGCGAGCGCCCACTTCTATCCCGTCGGTGCGCTGCGGGGAGAGGGCCTCGTTAAATCCGCCTTGGCCGCTGGGACGGTTCACGAGTTCGGTGGTGGTCGGCGTTTCGAAGGCGGAGCCGTAGTGCGCGAACAGGCGGCCCGGGCCTGTATCGAACGTCAGCCCGACCGACGGGCTCCAGGCCGTGAACGCCCGATTGCCCGACTGGTCTCCGTCCGCGGACTCGATAGATGAGTTGACCAGCCGGTCGTCCGCCTCGAACCGGATGCCATTGGCTCGGAGGCCGCCCGTGACGGCCAGGCGGGTCGTGGCGTTCCAGCGAAGGTAGCCGAACGCCGCGCCGCTGGCAACGGTCTCCTGCTGATCCAGGGTGAGCGGACCGGAGGGTGCGCCATCCGCAGTACTCTCGTAATTGACCCGGTCGTCGGATTGGAGGGCCGCGTCGACCCCAACGCCGCCCTCCAGCGCGCCGACGGTGCGGCGAAGGGAGAGGCGCGTGCCGCCGCTCCAGCGTTCGTAGCGGATGAAGGCGTAATTGAGCGGGTTATCCAGGGCACGCCGGAGGCCGTAGAGCGTGCCGGAAAATTCGGTGTCTCCGAACGTGTGATCGAGAGCAGCCCCAAGCTGCAACTGCGAGCTTTCCTTGCCGGCGTTCACGTCCACAAAGGCCGGCCGCGCTTGCGTGGGGTCCGATTCGAACTGATCACGGGTGAGGCTGCTGGGATTGTCGGTGTCCTGCACGTTGCCCGCGGCGATGAGGCGGAGCTGGGTCTCGGTGTCAAACGAGCGGACCGCGTGGAGGCCGCCCCGCAGGCGATAGCCCTCGCTGTGGTCGCGGTAGCCGTCCTGGCGAATGCCGGACCCGTACCCGTGAAAGCTCCAATTGCCGGCGGACGCCGACCCCTCCACCAGTCCCTGCCACGCGCCGTAGCTGCCGCCCTGCACCCGCGCCCGGAGGCTCGGCACGGAGGCGGGATCGCCCGACGAGAGGAAAAGGACACCGCCGCTGCCGTTGCCCCAGAAGAGGGAGGAGGGGGACCGGATCAGCTCGACCGTTCGCACGACCGCCGGGTCCACCACGTCCAGGAAGGCCTGCCCATCCGGAAGGGTCAGTGGAATCCCGTCGTAGAGCACCTGGATGCCGCGCACCCCAAAGTTCGACCGGTACCCCACGCCGCGAATGCTGATTCGCTCCCCAAGGGCCAGGTGGTGACGGTCGTTCACCCAGACGCCCGAGAAGGGACGAAGCACATCGTTGAGCGAGGTGTTGGGGGTGAGGGAGACCTCCTCGGTCGACTGCTCGGCAATTGTGACGGAGAAGGGCGCCGACGCTTCCGTCTCGGTGGCGCGAGCCGCTTCGACAGTGACTTCAGGAAGCTGCACGCGGAAGGAGTCGGTGCCGGCCGAGTCCGGGGCTTGGCCCACTGCCGGAGGGGCAAGCACGAGGAACAAGCAAAGCGTAAGATAGGGCCAGAAGCGCATTGGGGACGGAATCGGTGCGATGAAGAAATCAGTTCTCGTGCCGGGCCTACGGAGTACGGAAGGCTACCATCCGATGCGGCCGGAGGAAGAATCCGAGGGGGCGGACACCGCGGGCGACTCGGTTACCGGGTCGGCCGGCGGAGCGAGTTCGGAGCCCTCGTGGCGGCGAATGGAGATGTCGGTGAAGTAGTATTCGAGAATCTCCTCGTAGCTATGGCCCTGTGTGCCCATGGCATGAGCGCCCCACTGGCTGAGTCCAACCCCGTGCCCGTATCCACGTCCCTCGAAAACGTACGTATCCCCTTCGCGACGGGCATCGAACCACGTGCTTTTCAGGGGATCGTCGTCCAGGCGCTTATTGACCGCGAGACGAAACGCGTTGGCGTTCATGGTGTGTTGCGTGTCGTCCGAAAGAAGGAGTTCCACTGTTTTGAGGCGCCCGTGGGGCATGCGGTCGCCAAGCGTGAACCCGTTTACCGACCGTCCGCGGATCCGGGTGAGGGCCTGGAGGAGGTCCGATCGGCTCACCGACGCCTGCCAGCGATGATGCGGTGATTCGTCGTCGTAGGGGTCGGAACGGGCCCGAAGGTAGGGCAGGGGATCTTCCGCGTCCCATACGTCTTCGTTGTCGGCCGTGTGGCCGCCGCTGGACGAGAAATACACGGCCTGAATCGGCTGTCCGTCGTGGGTAAGGACTTGTCCGCGAGTGCTTTCGGCAGCCCGACGAGACCGGGCTGTAATGACGTCCGTCCCTTCGTAGACTTGCGAGAGTTTGCCGTCGGCGTGGTCGACCTCCGGCCCAAACTTTTTGGTGGCAAACAGGCCGTAGGTCCGGGCCACGACCGCCATGGCTTTGGCGCCGGGGTCGTCTTCGAGCCCGTACTCACTTGCCACGACGCTGGCCACGTACTCCTCGAGGGGGACGTGGTTGACGAGCACGAGGCCGTCGGCAGAATCAGGGGACACGCGGAGGCCGCCCCGGTACGTTCGTGGGTCGCGGTCCGCGGGCGCCATCGACCAGGTGGCGGGGTCCTGGGCAGGGGTGAGGCGCACGGAGGTGGAGTAGAGGCCGCGCGTGCCGGCACTGGCGAAGACTTCGCTCCGGCGCCGGCCCACCCGCAGCGTATCGCCGGGCTGGAGTGTGAAGGCGGGGGCCGACCCCCCGGGCACCTGAACCTCCATTCGCTCCTCCTCAACGGTTACGACGGCGGAGGCCACGTCCCTCTGTTGCTCAATTCGCACCCGAACGGACAGGGTGTCCTGGCCCCAGGCGGCGAGCGCGCCGACGCTCCAGAGCATCGTTGCAACCAGCAGGCAGCCTCCGCGTCGAAGAGTGGACATGAACCCCAGACAGGTGAAAATCAAAGCAACCAGTGCGGTGGGCGGAGCGAGCGGGGATCTTCTGGACAAGTGTGCCCGTCGCCACGATCGGTCCCGCTAAAATGGGCACGGTACCCAGTGCATCTCCATCCGTTCGCACCGTACCGTTCGTCCCCCGTTTGGGTTCTCAACGTGCCTCCGCCTCATGCTTATCGACACCCACGCGCACATCTATCTCGATCAGTTCGACGACGACCGGGGCGCCGTCCTGCAGCGAGCCCGCGACGCCGGGGTGGAGAGCATCGTCATGCCCGCCATCGGGACCGACTCCATCCAGCAGGCCGTGGACCTCTGCGAGCAGCACGAGGGCCTCTACGCCATGACGGGCCTGCACCCGTCGGAGACGGAGGACGCCACGGAGGACGCGTTCGAGACGGTGAAACAGTGGTGCGACCACCCGTCGATCGTGGCGGTGGGGGAGAGCGGGCTCGACTACTACTGGGATCGTTCGTTCGACGATCGCCAGCACGCGTTCTTCCGGCGCCACATCCGCCTCGCCATCGCGGCCGACCTGCCCCTCGTCATCCACAACCGTGAGGCGACGGACGACATTCTCGACATCCTGGCCGAGGAGAGGGCTCGCAGCGACCACCCCGAGAAGATGCGCGGCATCCTGCACTGCTACGTCGACCCGCCCGCCGTGGCCGAACGGGCCTGGGCCCTGGGTTTTTACGTGGGCGTGGGCGGCATCATGACGTTCTCCAACAGCGAGGTCGACGACTACGTCGCCGAGGTGCCGCTGGAGCGCATCGTCGTGGAGACGGACAGCCCCTACCTCGCCCCCGAGCCCAACCGCGGCGACCGCAACGAGCCGGCCTACGTGCGCCACGTGGCCGACCGTCTGGCACAAGTGAAGGAGGTGCCGCTTCAGGAGGTGGAGCGGGTGACGACCGAAAATGCCCGGGACATCTACGATCTCCCTAAGGAAGGAGACGCACTTGACGACAGAGGAGAATAAAGAAAAACCGCCCCGACCGGGAGTGAACCCGATCGGGGCGGCAGAATGCGACGAGGGAGGCATCAGGTGAACGCGGGGGCCGGAAGGGCTCGACCCATCCTCTCGTCCCAGCCCCTTCACGTTCCACCTCAACGTGATCGGCGCTATTCCTCTTCGCCTTCGTCAACGACTTCGTAGTCGGCGTCGCGGACATCATCGTCCTCGCCACCATCCCCGCCATCGTCTTCTTCTTCGGCGTCTGGGTGATGGTCCACCTCGAGGCGACCCGGGCCGGCATCGCCGGCATCACCGACGCGGACACCGTGAACCTGCGAGAACACCTCAAGCACGGCTGGTTCTACCTCG
>JBKHEM010000008.1:0-36382 GCA_046540815.1 Salinivenus sp. | reverse complement strand
GAGAAGAAGCAACGGCGGACCTCGAACAGGTCGAAAGGGCCGACTACGCCGACCGCCAGATCAGTCAGCTTTCAGGGGGACAGCAGCAGCGCGTCTTTCTGGCGCGGGCCCTCGTCCAGAACGCCGATCTCTACTTCATGGACGAGCCGCTCCAGGGCGTCGACGCCACCACCGAGCGCGCCATCATCGACGTGCTGCGCACGCTCCGGGAGGGGGGCCGTACCGTCGTCGCAGTGCACCACGACCTCCAGACCGTGCCCGAGTACTTCGACCACGTGATGCTTCTGAACGTGCGCCGCATCGCCAGTGGCCCGGTTGAGGAGGTATTTACGGACGACAACCTGCGCCGGACGTACGGGGGACACGTGGGCTTTTTGCGCAAGAATGATGGTTCCAGTACCGTTTCAATCCCCTCGCCAGAAAGCGAAAGCGAGAACCGGACATGAGCGACAGTGATGCACGAGACATGATTCGTGAGGAGGTGATTTGTGATGAAAGACGGCGGCGTCGTTGGGCAGTCATCACGGTTCACTCGTCCCGCGTCAATCTTCACTTGAACGCTGCCCCCCTCACAAGGGCCTTCCCAAGACGGTGATGGACCTGGTTTCTCAACTTCTGACCGACTACACCCTGCGCACCGTGGCCCTTGGCGCGGCCACGCTCGGCGTGGTGGGCGGCGGCCTGGGCTCCTACGCCGTGCTCCGGGGCCAAAGCCTCCTCGGCGATGCCATCTCGCACGCGGCCCTGCCCGGCGTGGCCCTTGCATTTTTGCTTACGGGTGGCAAGGCGCCGCTCGTGCTCATGTTGGGCGCCGCCGGCACGGGCATCGCCGCCGCCCTCGCCGTCGTGGGGATTACGAACAGCACGCGCATTCCATACGACAGCGCCCTCGCCCTCATGCTGTCGGTCTTTTTTGGAGGGGGCCTCATGCTGCTCACCTACCTCCAGCGGGCCGCCGGGGCGGCGCAGGCGGGCCTCGACGCCTTTCTCTTCGGCCAGGCCGCCGCCCTCGTGGAGCAGGACGTGTGGACGATGGCGACGCTGGGCGGGCTCGCCCTCGCCGCCATGTTGCTGTTTTGGAAGGAGTTCAAGCTCCTGGCCTTTGATCCGGACTTCGGTCGAAGCGTGGGCATGCCCGTCCGGGCCCTCGATATTGGCCTGACCACACTCTTGGTGGTCGCCATCGTAATCGGCCTGCAAACGGTGGGCGTCGTGCTGATGAGCGCCGTCATCGTGGCTCCGGCCGCCGCGGCCCGGCAGTGGACGGACCGGCTGGGCGTGATGGTTGGGCTCGCCGCTGCGTTTGGGGCGGGGAGCGGCGTAGGGGGCGCCGTTGCAAGCAGCACCGTCGCCAACCTGCCCACCGGCCCCACCATCGTGCTGTGCATGGGCCTCCTGGTGGCGCTCTCTCTTCTCCTGGCTCCCGCCCGCGGCCTGCTGTGGACCTGGTGGCGCCGGCGCCAAACCGACCGCCGCCTGCGACACGAACAGGTCCTGTGTACCCTCTACGCCCTGGCCACAAACCACGGCCGCTGGGACCATCCGCACGACCCGGATTCTCTCGACGCCCTCACGAGCGGGTCCTCCCGGGCCCACCACGCCCTTCAGCAGCTGGCCGATCGGGGCCTCGTCGCCGAAGCGGAGGACGGACGCTGGCACCTGACCCCGGATGGAGCCGAAGAAGCCCAGCGACTGGCCGACGCCCGCAGTCGGTCTTCTGAGGACGAGTTGACGGACCCACTCTCGCCCACGTCATGACGCTTCCCCAACTCGAAATTCAGCTGGTGGCCGTCGTGGTCGCCGTCGCGTGTGCCCTGCCCGGCTCCTTCCTCATGCTGCGGCGCATGGCCATGATGAGCGACGCCATCAGCCACGCCATTCTGCCCGGCATCGTGATCGGTGTGTTCGTCGTCGGTGGGCTGAACTCCCCCCTCCTCCTCGTCTTTGCCGCCGGAACCGGACTGCTCACTGTGGCGCTCATCGAGGCCCTTCAGGACACTGGGCAGGTGAAGGAGGACGCAGCCATCGGGATTGTCTTTCCTGTACTCTTTAGCCTCGGCGTCCTCCTCATTGCCCGATTTGCGGGGGACATGCACCTGGACACCGACGTGGTGCTCCTCGGCGAACTCGCCTTCGCCCCCTTCAATCGCGTCACGGCCTTTGGTCTCGACCTGGGCCCCCAGGCCCTCTGGATGATGAGCGGCGTGCTTGTCCTCAATGCCCTCGCCCTCCTCCTGTTCTACAAGGAGCTCAAGCTGGCGACCTTCGATCCTGGCCTGGCCGCCTCGCTCGGCTTCCGGCCGCGCCGTCTCCACTACGGCCTGATGGGGCTCGTCTCCCTCACGGCGGTGGCCGCCTTCGACGCCGTCGGCGCCATCCTGGTCGTGGCGCTCATGGTGGGCCCGCCGATGACGGCCTACCTGCTGACCGATCGCCTCGCCGTGCTCATCGGCCTGAGTGCCGGCCTTGGCGCCCTCGGGGCCGTAGGGGGGTACTGGGTCGCGCACGGACTCGACGTGTCGATCGCTGGATCCATCGCCACCACCATCGGATGCGTGTTCGGCCTCACACTCGTGGCCGCCCCGCAGCGCGGCCTGCTGGCCCAGTGGCGCCGCCACCGCCGCCAGAAGTGGCGGTTCGCGGAAGAAATGCTTGTGCTTCACCTCCGCCAGCACGAAAATACCCCCGAGGCCGACCGGGAGTGCCGGGTGGATCACCTCCAGGAACACCTCAACTGGACGCCGGATGTGGCCGAGCGCGTCGTCACCCGGGCCGTCCGTCACGGAACCGTTCGGCGCGCTGACGGCCGTCTCTACCTCACGGACGACGGGCGCGCGGTTGCCCAGGCAGCCGCTACGCGGACCTGAGGCCTTTCCCTTCTGTAATCTTCTCCCTTCTCTACTTTTCCCATTCCTCTCTCTTCTCGCCATAAGAGTCCCTCTTCAATGGATGCTCGTCCTGGCCGGGAGCCTGGGACTCGGCGGGTGCGATGCGGCAATCATTGAGCCCATCTGCCCTGACTCGGTCGTGCCCGCCTCAGACACGTCCTCCTCCCCATCCATCCGAGATGCGGCTCCTTCTGTTCACTAACGGCCCGACGACACCACTGCCGTCCTCCATTCACAAACGGTCCATCTGACCTTTCCGGCGCGCACACCTATGTTGTAGAAAGTCGAACTCCTTTTTCTGCCCCCACCCCACCACGTGCCCCGCCCAACGCGTCTCCTTCTCCTCGCGATGTTCGCCTCGTGTGCCCTGTGGGCCGGCTGCTCGTCCTCCGAATCGACAACGTCCGATTCTGGAGCGGATGATTCGGGCCCGGCCGACGGCCCCGCCCTCTCGCTACTGTATGCGACCGACGGCGGCGCCCTGATCCACCACGACGCCCGCACTGCAGATTCGGACACCCTCGCCTCCGGCGTGCAGGCGGACGGGGCCCAGGCCGTGTCCCCGTCGGAGCGCTACCTCGCGTTCAGCTACGCCACGGCCGATTCTTCTCGGCTAGCGCTCCTGGACCTGAAGAATGGGGACCTGCACCCCGTTCACGCCCGCGCCGAGAGCGACGTGTACTCGCTCGCCTGGCACCCTGAGGACGACCGACTGGCCTTTGGCGTATACGAATCCCAGGACGACGGCGCGCGCGGCCCCGGCTCAATCCAGGTCGCCGAACCCAACGACGCCCCGCGCAACGTCGGGTGCAGCTCCGCCCGCGAGGTGCTCGCCTGGCTCCCCAGCGACATCCTTGCCGCCCGCAACGACGACCAACTCTACACCATCTCGCCGTCTGACTGCGCCACCGAATCTTCGTCCGATGCCCGCCGGATGCACGAGGCCACCTATGCCTCCGGCGGCTCTCGCCTTGCGTACATTCACCGAGAGCTTGCCTACGACTCGGACGCGGGCGAGTATACCCCGGATTCGTCCCTGTACCTGAGTGATGCACAGGGAGAGAATGCGACCGAGGTGCTCAGCTCCGACCGCCGCCCACGCCACCTCCGCTGGTCCCCGGATGGGTCGGAACTGGCCCTGGATGCCCACACGGAGAAGTCCGGGCAGCGTCAGGTCGTCGTGTACAGCGAAGCCGACGACCGTACCGTCTACCTGACCCCGCCGTCCGACGCAACGAACGATCAGACGCATCCGCGATGGTCGCCGGATGGCACGCACGTCGCCTTTACCCAGGGCCGCGGGGCCGATGCCCGGGCCGCCGTCCGAATCGAGGGGCAAACCCGGACCCTCGGGCCGGTGGACGGCGCCGTCTGGGGCTGGACGGACGAGCAAACCGTCGTCGTGCCTGGCCCCGACAGCGTCCGCGCGCAGACCATCGACGGCACAACACGCTACGCCCACCCGTCCCCGGCCACGCTTATTCACGTGTGGGAGCAGTCGCCGTCCTGAGCCTGCCCCCCGATCATCGGAGGCGCTCCACCGGCGTCCGCGCAACTTGAACCCGGGCGGGCGTGTCCTCGGCGTCCGGCCGCACCCAGGCGTGATAGAGCGCGCCGTCGTGATGCACCATTTTGGGGAATCCGACCGCACGGCTCGCAGACGGCAGGCGCGCCACGGTGGTGGCGGAGGATGTCGGCGCGTCGGGGGACACGATTCGCACCCGCACGGCCCCTCCTTCCTCCGTCGACTCCAGCCAGCTCACGGCGGCGGCCCCGTCGTCCAGGAGCGCCACGTCCACCCGGCCTTTGGCGCCCTCCTTCGCCACCTCCACCGGCTCCGAGAACTGCTGCCCGCCGTCCGTCGAAATCGCGCTGCGGACCCGCGGCGTGCCCGCTGCCGCCGTAAACCAGGCCGCCGCCACGCGCTCCCCGTTCGCGGCGAGGGCGGGTCCATTGACCGGGCACCCCTCGATTTCCCAGCCATCGTCGTGCAGGAGGGTGGGCTCAGTCCATTCGGTTCCGTCGTACCGCGTGACGTGGATGTCCCGCACCTCATCGTCGGACCGATCGCGATACGCCACGAGGGCACCATCGCCAACCCGGACGGCACTCGTCGCGCAACACTCACAGGTGCGTTCGTCGATCTTCCTGCGCTGCTCCACCGTGCCCTCCGGCCCCACCACGGCGCTACGGAGCGTCATGTCTCCGTCCTCCCGCATGTCTCGCCCGTCGAGCCACACCGTTAGGAGACGATCTTCCTGCCACGGGAGCATCGAGACAAACCCGTGCTCCGCTTGCGTATCGTCGTTGTGGAGCGTGATCGGGTCGTGCCAGGTGTCTGTTTTACTCCGTTGCGTGAGGCGAACGTCGTAGGCGAGCAGCGCGACGCCACTGTCGGGCATCTTGCTCTCCAGATAGTGCGCCGCGGCGCGTCCCTCCGGCAACGGCACGACCGACGGAAGGTCCGCCCAGTTCACGAACCAGTTCGCCCCGGTGGCCACGGTGACCGGGTCGGACCACGTGTCGTCCAAGGCGGCGTACCGGAGGGCGTGTCCGCTGTCTTTGGGCGCCGTCCAACTCAGCCACACCGCGCTGTCGCCCGCAACCTGAAGCCGGGGCGTCTCGCTCCCCGGCCCGGCGGGCCCCTCCATCCGGTCGGCCACCGGCCCTGTCGGCCGGTCCCCATCCGCACACCCGGCGAGGAACACCATCGTGCCAACCAGAAGGAGACGAAGACCAACCCAGCGAACCATGGAGCGTGAGGGGATCCGAAAAACAAATCGCGCGACAATGTTCTCGTATATAAAAACGACCTCGTCACCGTTCGTCTTTCGACGTGCGGTCTCCTTCAACGAGATCCACAATCTCGGCGAGCTGGTCCTGTGCGCGGGCCAGCAGCATCGGCACCGTCCGGCGCCGCACCTCATCCTTGTGGGCAAGGTAGGTCTCCAGCTCCTCTTTTGTAAGATGTCCCACCACCATGCCCAGAAGCGTCCGCTTCAGGCGGCCGTCCTCCTTGAGCAGGGTGCGGAGTCGGTCGCGCTGATCGGCCGGGTCCATGTTGACAAAGCCCCCACCGTAGCGAACCAGCCGCTCGGCCACGAGGCGCAGGATCGTCGGGTTCAGGAGCTTGAGGACGGGGCGGAGCGTCTCGTTCTGAAACCGTTCGACCGGGCGCGCCTCGCTCGTATCGAGAGCAAGCACCGGGCGCACCCGCTGCAGGCGATTGGCACGGCCCCGGGTGCCCCAGAGCCCCTCGCTCGCGAGTTCGATGCTGTGGCCCGCCGGATCGCGAACGTAGAGGGAGCGGTGCCCGTCGCCCCACCGCTCCTCATGCTCAATCTCAACCTCATGCTGGCGGAGATGCCCGCGCCACGCCCTCAACTGGTCGGACGGCACGGCAAACGCCACGTGACCCGGGCCCTCGGCGCCGTGGGCCGGAAGGCCGTCGCGCGTGCGGCTGTCGGCGGGATCAAAGACGTGCAGGACGCCCGGTCCGCACCGGAAGGTGATGTGATTCCCCTCCGTTCGGAGGAGCACGTCGAGTCCCAGTACAGTCGTGTAGAACTGTTCGGCGGCCTGCAGGTCGTCGGCGTAGAGGCTCGTTTCAAGGACGAACGTGGGGGACGGCGGCATTGGAGTGAAATCATTAATCCAGAAAATGGAAGGGCCCTCCCTTCCACAATCAACTACTCCTCGTCCGGAATGAACTTGTCAAGCCGCACCACGCTCGTGTCGGACACGAACATCACCCCAGAGCTTTTCTCAAACAGTGGGGTGAGGCCGTCCACAATTTCCTGGATCATGTCTTTGCTGCCCACAGCAAAAAACATCACAAGGCTGGCGCGATCGTTGAACAGCAGGCGCCCTTCGTGAAAGCCGTGCTCGCCCCGGCCCGCCACGTTGCGGTGGATGGTGTATCCACTGACGGCCGATTCGTCGAGCAGGTCCTGCACAAAGGCCTCTTTCTCGCCCCGGACGATGATCTCGATCTTCTTGGCCGGATGGAGGCTGTGTTCGGTTCCCGTGTTGGTTGGTTCGGACATAACGGAGTCGGCGCTGTGATGAGATGAAGGGGAAGGGGCACTCGTCCTTACGAGGCGTCTGTGTCGGCCGCTCCCTCGGCCGCGTGCGGCGTCCACGTGCCGCCGGGCGTATAGTGAAAAAAGGAATTGTCCTGCTCCGGATCCATAACGGTGAGGCGCACCCACTCGTGATCCAGGAGTTGGGTGAGATCCGCCTGCCGGTGCAGGATGGACTCGACTCGTTCTACGGGGGCCTGAACGACGGCGGTGAGCCGAAGCGGCCGGTGGTACACGTGCTCGTCGTCGGCCCGAAGCGACTGCAGCGGCAGGCCGCTCATGAGGTCGCCGCCGTTGCCCTGAACGACGCCCACCTTGCCCACCACGTTCTGGGTCACCTTCGAGCCGCTGCCGTAGGCCGCATTGTCCACCGTCGAGAAGTAGTACTGGGTGTTGATCCACTCGCCCACCACCAGTGGGCCCGTTAGGATGGTTTCCAGGGCCGTGCCGTCGGCGTCCGTCGCCCAGTCGTAGGAGTGCAGGAAGCACCGCCCATCAAGGTCGAGGGCGCGTGTCAGGGAGCGCGGGCCAATGATGAAGCCAGCGTTTCCCGCCAGCCCCCACTCCGGCCGCGTCTCCGCCCAGTCGGCCGCACGGCGCTGCACCTCCCGGACGGACGCGTCGGGCTGGCCGTCGTCAACGCTCGTGTTCAGGGTCTGGACGCGCTCAGCCGTCGCATCGGACTGGGCGGCCCGCAGGTCGCGGCGGAGCCGGTCGAGCGCGTCCGGCGCCACGGGCGGATCGTCCTCGTCGAGAAAGAGGCGGATCGCGTCGGTCGTGGTGTTGTGCTGGGCGGCGAGAAAGACCGTGTCCTCGGGAATCTCGATGCCCCGATCCCGGAGTTCATCTTGCACGGCCTCGTCGTTGCAGATTGCCGCGAGGACACGCGCGTTGGGCCCGCCGGGATTGCCGGCGCACGCCCCGCAGTCGAGGCTCGACTTGTACGGGTTGTTCGGCGTCTGAGCCCCGTGTCCCGCAAAAACGACGACGGGCGCAAATGAGTCCGTCCATCCCATCAGCCGGAATGCTGCTTCGGCATAGAGCACTTTCGCCTCCGGGGAGAGCCCGACCGGCAGGCCGTTCTCCTCCTGCTCCGCAGCGGCCGTTCGGTTTACGGTCGGCTCACAAAAAGAATCGGGACCCGGAAGTCGGTCGGCCAGGGTAGACTCCAGCCGAAAGAGACCGGACGGCATCAGCGTTCGGGCGGCCATGGCCCCGCCAAAGAATCCCCCGCCGCCCTCCACAAACCCGAATGCAGCGGCGACATTTTGCTTGAGGGTTTTGACCAGTCCAAGGCCGGCCTCTTTAAGCCGGGCCCGCGCGTCGTACTGTTCGGCCTCCGCGGCCCGGTCCGGCGCGGGGCGGTCCACAATCTGGTGGCGCGGATCCACGATGGGCGGGCACGCCTTGATTCGCCCCGACGAGTCGTAGGGCCGGTACTGCATCGGAACCCCGAAGAACCCCGCATACCCGTGCGTTTCGTAGTTGCCCTGTGCCTCGATGTGGCGGCGGATGACCTCCGACCGTGTGTCGATGCAGAAGACGAGCTGCGCATCGGGGCGGCCGGACGCCTCCGCCGCGTCCTCCGTCCCATTTTCCTCCCTCCCATTTTGACGAAGGCGCTCCAGCAGGCGGGAACGATAGGTTTCCTCCCAGGCCTCCAGCCAGATGCGCGGCAAGAACGTTCGGTCCGTTCCGCGGGCCGGGAGCTCGTCGGGCCGGTCCGGGGCAATGGCGTGGTCCATCCGGCTCGCCAGCGTGAGGCGAACCGCCAGGTAATCGGCCAGCGAAATGGGATGTGCCTCCTGCCAGGCACTCTCCGCCCGGCGGGACCGCCACTTGATGAAGCTGACCCATCCGGGAAGCGCGGCAAAGTGATGGGCAAAAATCGGCTCCCATCGCTCCTCCGGATACGCGCCGAGCACCGCCTCAAACGCCTCCAGCAGCGTATCCGGCAGGTCCGCGGCCTGCGAGACGCCCGGCACGTCCTCGTCGTAGGGGGCCACGGTTCGCCACGCGGCATAGAAGCCCGCCGTCCGATTGGGCATGGTCCAGGCGGCCTGGCCCTGATCCAGGAAGGCCGCCAGCCATTTCGTCATGACGCGGTCGAGGGGATCGTCCCGGGCGGGGTCGCCGTCTCGGGACGGCTCGTCGGCCTGCATACGGTCGAGCAGGGCCTCCGGCCGGTCCGTCACGCCGTGCGAGGACAGGCGGCGCGTCAGCACCTTCGGGTCGATGGCGCCCGCCGCCCACGCCTGTCGAAAGGTCGCGGCCGACGGGTAGCCCTGCCCGCCGAACACGTATTCAGCCTCCTGCACGGCCTGGTCAAACGGTCGATCCTCGAAGCCGAGGAGGGGATTGGTCGCGTTAAACGTCTGCAGCGGCCAGAGGGGGCCGATGTACTCGGCGGCGTTCTCGATGCGCGCCCGGAGGACGGTGCGATCAATAGGCATTGTACTGTTCGCGGTCGTGAAGGAGCGTTGTCGACACGGGCTGGGCGGTGTTGACCAGAGTCACGTAAAGGCGCGTGCTTCGCCGATGCCACCCCCGCTCAACGGCGATGTACGCCGCGGCAAAGACAGCGACGAGGGCCCAGTGCACCGGCGTGAGCGCCGTGGGCGCCACGGCCATCGGAAGCGACTGCAGAAGGATCGTGAGCCCGTTGTACACCGCCGCGTAGAGGCCAATGCTGGGCAGTAGCACGAGCGGAACGGCCCAGAGGCGCACGGAGGCCGGGAGCGCGGCTCGCTGCACCAGCGCGCGGGTGGCGTGCAACACCGCCAGAACCACGAACACGGTGAGGACGGTGCCGCTGTCGAGCGCGGTGAGCGACTTTCCGGTGAGCCATGCGAAGAGGGCGCCTCCTGCGAGCGCCGCGACAAGGGTAACGACACTACTCAGCAAGGACGGTGGGGCAGGCGCGGTCGACCTGGGCTGCGTATGCTCGACCCCGGAGCCGGCCGCCAGAAACAGGTAGGCCTTGTAGAGTCCGTGCAGGAGCAAGTGCGCGATGGCCGCCGGAATGAAGCCGAGTCCGCACTGGAGGACCATAAATCCCATCTGGGCGACGGTGGAGGCCCCCAGTTGCCGCTTCAGGTTGGCCTGCACAAGCATCCAGGCCTGGCCCAGTAGCGCACTGAGGCCGCCCACGACCACAATGCTTAGCATGACTGCGGACTCCTCAAACACGACGGGTGCAAACCGTGCGAGCAGCACGCCCCCCGCGTTCACGAGCCCCGCGTGCATAAAGGCCGACACGGGCGTGGGAGCCGTCATCGACGACAGCAGCCACCGGTGGAAGGGCACGAGGGCCGATTGGATCATCGCCGCGAGCAGGAGCAAAATAGCCGCTCCCCACGTCACACTCATCGGCAGCGAAGGGACTGCCGTCAGGACGCCGTCAATCGTGACCGTACCCGCCGATGTGCCCAGCAGGGCAAGTGCCCCAGCCAGAAGCGCACTTCCACCTAAGAAAAACCAGCGTGCATACTGGGCCGCGGCCCGCGCCTGCGGCCAGCGTCGAAGGTGCCCGATGAGGTCCGCCAGTACCCAGCCCATCGCCGCCCACGTCAGCCCAAAGAGTACCAGGTGGTTGGCCGCCGCCAGCAGCAGCACGACAAGCGTGAGGCCGAGAAGGCGGGCATAGAAGCGGTTCAGGTGTTTCGCACCCGCCATGTAGCGGCGCGAAAAGCTGTGCACGATGCCGCTGACGAAGGTCGTCACAACGGCCATGATGCGCGTCAGCCCGTCCACCCGCAGCACCGGCTCCCAGGCCCACTCCGCGGCGGGGAACCAGACGAGAAGCGCGAGACTGAGTCCGAAGAGCGTCCACACCAGCCGCGTGCACGCGACGGGCAGGACCGATGCGTCAGGTCGCAACATGCAGAAACTGGGCAGAACGAGAGAATGAACGTACAGCGGCCCGGCAGCGGCCGAGGGCCAAACAAAAAAGGCCGACACGCAGCACCGGAGGGGTGCCGGATGTCGGCCAGCAGTCGTTGCACCCGCTCGGCAGGAGCGTGCGCGCGGCATGCGGCAGTGTATGTCAAGATCTGACGGACCGGCTCGCCTTGCGGCGCTCCGTCCCTTCAGACCCACGGAGAACATAGACGCCGATGCTCGCGAGAGCAAGGGGACATCGGTCCCCCTATCGAAAGTTCACGACTCATTTTCCTGACGTTCCCACGCCGCCTCCAAATCCTCCTTGAGGGTAAAGACGAAAATGCGCTCCCCCGTGCGGGCGCTAATGTCGGTGTGCATGCTGACGACGCCGACGCCCGTTTTGTCCGTCACAAGACCAGAAAGGGTTTCGCTGGAGCTCTCAATGAGGCGCGTGCGCATCTGCTTGATGAGCTCCACCCCACCGTTCTCGTGGCTGAGCTGCTTCTCAGCCGGACTCAGAATGCCCTGAAGTTTGACGACGACGAGGTTTTCGACAATGAATGACTTGGCTTCCTTGGGGCCGCGGCCCAGGTACTCGCGCTCGAACCGCGTGATGGCCTCGGTGATGCCCGCCTCGATTTGTCCTTTCGTTTTGTCGTCCGGGATGGGGGAGGAATCAGACATGGAGACAACCGTCGAATGAGCAAGCGGGGGTCGGCGTCCGGGCACGCCGCTCCCGCATACGCAACCGCGCCGCCGGTTCGTTCCGCGACGCAGCTACGCCGCGTCCGAGGCATGCCTCTCCTCCCGGGCGGGAAACGGAACAGCGTCGGTGCCCCGCAGAAATAGCAGGAGCGCGTCGCGGGGGGCGTCCGTCTCCGACAGGTCAAGGCACAGGCGGCCGTGGTCGCTCCGAGCATCGACGGCAACGAGCACGGGCGGGGCGGGACGCAGGCCCTCCACCACTGTGCGTTCGACATCCATCTCCAGGCTCCAGTCGTCCAGGAGGCGCACGGCCCGCACCCGCTCCCACCCCACTTGCAGGGCGGCGTGTCCGTCGGCCCATAGGGTCAGTCCCGTTCCGTTCAGCCGCATCGACACGTCGGTCGCTTCGTCGGGAAACTGGCGGGCCACCGCCATGGCAATGAGGCCCGCCAGGAGCGAGGTAACCCCCACGGCAATCGTAATTGTCCACGCATCGGCTGCGGCCCAAACCCCGGCCGCCTCCAACACAAAGAAGAGGCCCACGGCCACGAGCCCCGCAAAGACCCGCCAGAGGTAGCCCCCGCAGCCCGCCGGCGCCTGCTGCGTGATGGTAAGGGCGTCAGGGACCCGCCGACCCGCCGCCCGCACGTCGTCGTACTGCGTCCGTCGCTCCGGATCGCGCAGGACGCGGTATGCCTCTTTCACCTTTCGGAATCGCTCGGTGGCCCGTGGATCGTTGGGGTTCCGGTCCGGGTGGGTTTCGCGGGCCTTCTGCCGGTAGGCCCGCCGAATCTCTTCTGCCGACGCCGTCGGGCGCACCCCAAGCCGCGCATAGTAGTCGGGCGGCGATGCGTCGTCGGAGTTGGGCATGAGCAGGCGGGGGCCGACCGTTCTACCTCACAGCGACCGATGCAGACGGGGTTCGGGACGGCGAGAGGGACTCCGGGTCCGGTACCACCGTGTCGAGAACGCGGGCGGAGGAGAGCACCCCCGGCAATCCCGCACCCGGGTGGGTGCCGGCCCCAGCAAAATAGAGATGCTCCACGTCTTCGCTCCGGTTGTGGGGCCGGAACCAGGCGCTTTGCGTGAGCTTCGGCTCGACGCTGAACGCCGCGCCCTTCAGGCTCTTGTAGTCCGTCTTGAACTCGCGGGGCGTGAGCATCCGGCTCGTCACAAGGTGCTCCCCCAGGTCCGGCAGCACCGTCTCTGCGAGGTAGTCTTCGACGGCCTGCCGGTAGGGCTCGGCCTGCCGGCGCCAGTCGACCCCGCTCTCCAGGTGTGGCACGGGACTTAGCACGTAGAATGCGTCGTGTCCCTCCGGGGCCATCGACGGATCCGTTCTCGTCGGCCGGTGCAGGTACAGGCTAAAGTCGTCCGCCAGCGTTTTGTGGTCGAAGATATCGTCGAGCAGGCCCTTGTAGCGCGGCCCCATCAAAATCGTGTGGTGCTCCACGTCCTCGTACGTCCGGTCGGTCCCGAAGTACCAGACGAAGAGGCTCATGGAGTAGTCCATGTTGTCGACGCGGCGGTCGGTCCAGGTGGTGCGGTGCTCCGGCGCGAGGAGGTTCTTATACGTAAAGCCGACGTCGGCATTCGACACTACGAGGTCGGCGTCGATGGTCTCCCCACTGGAGAGGCGCACGCCGCTCGCTCGACCGTTTTCGACGAGAATCTGGTCCACCTCGGCCCCGTAGCGCTGCTCGGTGTACGGCCGCTCGGCCAACAGATTGGCGAGGCCGGACACGAGCGATCCGGTGCCGCCCATTGCGTACCACACGCCCCACGTGCGCTCCAGGTGCGCAATGAGCGTGTAGATGGAGGTGGTGCTGAACGGATTGCCGCCGACCAGGAGGGGGTGGAACGAGAGCACCTTCCGCACCTTGGGATGCGAAATGTACTTCGAAACGAGGCCGTGCACCGTGCGGTGGCTTTCCAGCTTCATCATCGCCGGCACGATGCGCAGCATGTCCGTCAGGTTCTGGAATGGCACGTGGCCCAGTTCCTCAAACCCGACCTCGAAGATCTCCTCGCTCTTCTCCAGAAAGCGGCGATACCCCTCCACATCGGCCTCGGAGAACCGGGCGATCTCCTGTTTCATTTGGTCGGTGTCGCCGTTGTAGTTGAACACCGAGCCGTCGTGAAAGCGGATGCTGTAGTAGGGGTCGACCGGCACGAGGTCTACATCGTCGGCCCGCTCCCGGCCACAGAGCTGCCACAGCTCATCGAAGAGGAACGGGGCGGTGATGACGGTAGGTCCGGCGTCGAAGGTAAAGCCGTCCTGCTCGAAGACGCGCGCTCGACCGCCGGGTTGGTCAAGCCGCTCCATCAACGTCACGCGGAAGCCACGGGCGCTCAAGCGAACGGCGGACGCGAGCCCCCCCATCCCCGCCCCAATCACCACGGCGTGGGGCGCCTTGGCCGTCGGCTCCACGGGGGCTGTTTCAGGGTCCAGCAGACGGGCATCATCGCGGTGGGCGAGGCGACGGAGCCAGGTCATGAGCGGCAGGGAGTCCGGATGGGAAATGTAGGAGGTGATGAACGGACGGTCCGCCGGGGCGTTCGGCGCGGAACGCCACAGTCTGGTTACGCAGCGTCCGGTATTTCACCAGGTAAAGACGAACCGGAAAAAGCCATTGTCGAAGCGGTCCCCTTTCCGGTCGCCATCGAAGTCGTAGTTGATGCCCAGCGACACGGCACCCTGCGCGAACCGGTAGCCCAGAATCACCGGGCCGCGGTAGTGGCTGAGCCCGCGCCCCGCCCAACTCGTCGCCCATTGCTCTTTCATGACGCCGAACGGGTCGTTTTGCCGACGCGCAAGGCTGATGTACTCGACGCCCGCAAACCAACCGGTGCCCGAAGGCACGTAATAGGCCCGAAGCTGGAGGTTGGTGCGCGTTTCGGACCAGTCCATCGCCTGGTCTATGGTCGACCGGGAAAAATCGGTGCCGGTCTGCCGATCGGCGTACCGTTCCCGAAAGAGCCAGGCACTGCCTCGCATCGGCCCCAACGTCCCGGTCACGAAGGCCCCGGCGCGCTCAAAGCGCTGCTCCGTGCGATAGTCGCTCGTCAGGCCAGACCGGAGCCCGCGGCGGTCGAGTGCAGAGTGGTCGCGCTGGTAGGCGAGTCCGCCCGTGACGAGGCCCAGGTCGTACGACGCCAGGGCGCCGAGGTAGTGAACCGCCTCACGGTCGCGGAACCGCACCGCTTCGTCTACCTGTGACTGCACCACCTTCACGCTTGGCCGCTGCCACCCAAGCCGCAGTTCGGCGTGAAGCGGTCCCTGGGCTGGGGTCGACGCCGCAAACTGGGCCAGAACGGGACGCTGAGTGTAGTTTCGCGTGTATTCTTCACGGCCGCGCCAAACACCCAGCACGTCATACAGAAAATCATGATACACATCCAGGGCCGTCACCTCCACGCGCGCCCAACCCGTGGAAGGCGTACCGAACCGGTAGAACACCGACGCATCAAGATCCGCCTTGTACCGCCCGAACGTGTGGCGGGCCCCGACCCGATGACGGGGCGCCAGGGTCCAGTTATAGCTGAGCTCAAGGAGGGATCGCTGTGCCCGAAAGTCCTCCTGCAACACCGCATCGATGTGGAGGGTGTGCCCTTCTGCCAGGCGGGCGGCGTGCTTGATCTCTGACGTAATCCCCCACTGGGTGCGAGTAAGACTGCCGGCCCGCAGGCGCAAGCCGCTGTCGTGACGGCGCCAGACCTGCTCCTGCCCCGGCGTGTATTGGTAGGTGGCCCGGTCAATCGCATCCTCCCGATCCATTCCAGGCGTAATGTGACGAAAGACGCCCCGGTCGTAGAACAGGCCGCCGTAGCTGTGAGACCGGTCGAGCACCCCGCGCCGGTGCCAAGTCGCCCACCCGGCGAGCGTCACCCGAGGCGCTGTCTCCGCGGCCGTGATGCTCCCCACAGGAGTCTGCGCCGAGTCCGCCGGGCCCTGCGCATGCCCCTGCCGACAAGCCCCCAGCAACATCCCGATCAGGAGGAGGGTGCAAAACCAGCACGGTGCGTGTAACGACAGGGGAGTGAGCGGAGATGTGAGCCGTTGCCTACTGTCAGGCATTGAGGCGAACGCTGGGCTGTGAAAAGTGGAAATCAGAACGATAGGTGCCCAAAAACGCGAAAGAGCCCGACAAACCGTCGCGTATCAACGTCCGGCCGGTGATCGTGCGCCTGGATGAGATTGACGCCCATGTCGGCGTCCAGCCACAGCCGAAAGCGAGCGCTTCCCTCCGTGCCGAACACCGGTAGGCTGAGCGTCTGGTAGCGAAGCGTAAGAGACGGCCGTACGGTGCGCTCCACCGTGCCGCTCAGCACACTCGGAAAAGAGTCGCCCGGCCCGGTGTCGTAATTAATCTTGAGGCGTCGAAAGTCGCCTTCTCCTTTCCAGTACATCGTAAGGGCTGGCTCGATTTCCAGTCCCGGACCCCACGACGGCGTCCACGTAAGGTGCGCCTCCGAGCGGACGTAGTCGCTAAAGTTGGTCGCCAGGCCGCGCTGGGCGTACGACCATTCCTCGGCCCGGTCGTAGGTGCGATACGAATTGGTGCTTACGATATCGAGCTCCGCCCCCACATCGAGCCGTGGGGTCACGCCGGCCCAGGTGAGCGAGCTATTGATTGTGTAGATGGCCGGATAAAACTCTCCGTTTTCTTTCCGCTCTTCACGCCGGCTTACGAGAATATCGTCGAGCATGCCCTGCACGTGGAGCGTCACCGGCCCCGGTTGGTACCAAATCGACCCGCCCAGCATGAGGTTGGTTTCGTTGTTTCGCGGGGCACTGTGACTGTCGAAAAAGAGGGTGTGGAGCGGGACGAGCCGTGCCGGCGAGAGACTTGCGGTCGGGCTTTGATAGAGCTCCCCTTCCATGACCGACAGCTTCAGGTTGGACGCGGGGCTCCAGTCCAACCGGTGCAAAAACAGGAAGCGCCGCGTGGCCTCCGGTCCTGTGGCGCGGCCCGAGAAGGTGCTGTCGGGATTCATGTTGTCGAGCACGCCCAGAACACTTCGGAAGGCGAGGGTAGACCCGCCAAGACGAAACTGCAGCTGGTCGAACGCACGGGGGTTGTCCGTGAGCAGACTTCCCTGTCGGTCGTGCAGGGCCCAGTGTGTGTCGAACCGACCGAGGTACGCCCCCACGTGGTCGGCGTTGTAGCCGAGGTACACCTGCTCGCTACGCCCGTAGAGCCGGTTCACCGTGTCGAGGCCGTCGGGGTCCACGTTGTAGAACCAGTCGATGGTCATGCCTGCCTGCCCAATCCACGCGCCCCGTTCCATGTACCCGTCCAGCCGGAGGCGAGGCAGGGCCACCTCGCCGTCCCCCAGCGGCTCCAGCACGTTGAGGCGATCGCTGCTGCTTCGCCGGAGCCCGGCCGTGGCGGTGCCGCCCACGCGCATGCTGTCCACGTTGGGGCCACGGGCCGGAAGTGCAGCCCGGAGCTCCTGATACCATCGCCGCTCGGTCCCGCGAAGCGTCGACCGGTCCACAGCTTGAAGGGCCCGCCGCACGGCCCCCGTCGTGTACGGCAGGGCGCTTGGATTGAGTGACAGCAAAAATCCTCGCTGCTGCAGGTTCTGGATTGGCCTGTAGAGCGGATCGCCCGTCTCAATCAGGCGATTGCTCTGTCCCATCGCCGCCCCCGAAAGGCTCAGGAGCAGTCCTACAGCGAGAAGTGGTCGAAACACCCAGTGCATCCGCGATTGGGCACAAGTCGGAGAATAGAGGGGACTCGTGCAGAAGATGCGAAAGCCCATCGCCCGTTTGCAAATCCGACCGCTTCGCCCTCGATCCCCCCTTTCGGTTCGGAGCGGAGTGGGTCGGTCCCGTCACGTAGGGACCGACCCCGACCGCTTCCACTATCTCGTCTTTTCCTCTTCGGCTCGTTTTCGCTCCAGGCTCGTCATCAGTGCGTCGAATCCCCGCTTCCGAATGACGGACTGGAAGGAGCGGGCGTAGCCCTCCGCCGTGCTGACCTCATCCACAATGATGTCCTCGGCCCGCCACTCGTCCTCGCGACGTTCCAGCACATATTCCACCGGCGTGCGGCTCCCTTCGTACTCGGTGGTGGTGCGGACGAATGCACTGTCGCCCTGTACGGAAATCTGGTCGAAGGTGACCCGTGAGTTGTACACGTCGAGGTCGCTCATGGACTGGGCCCGGACCACGTCGCGGAAGACCGTGACAAACGTATCGCGCCGGGCGGTGCTCAGGGTGTCCCAGTGGGACCCAAGGGCCGTCTGCGCCATGATGCGGAAGTCAATAACGCCGCTGATTAGCTCTTTGAGGCGCTCGCGCTGCTCGGGCGTGTAGTCCCCGCCCCCCTTGAGAATGCTCTTGATCTCCTGATCCCGCTCCTCCAGCATCTGCTGGATTTCATCTTCAGTGGAGGCGGACGCGTCCTGTGCCTCCACCGGCGCCGCAGCGACGCTGAGGCCCAAAACCGCGAGAAAAACTCCAAAGAGAAGAGGACGGAAATGCATCATAATCGAGCGTAACATGTTGCGAGGTATACGATAAGAGGAGAGGGTGGCGGTCCGACCCACTCCGGAGACGCCATCGGGCGCATTATTCCTGTGTGTTGGTAGAGTCAACAAGCGTGCCGCTTTGAACCCGCTCGACCAACGTGCCGGTCGTCCGAAGAAGCCGGAGCACCGCCACGTTGTACTGTTTGACGGCCTCAAAGTAGCGCGCCCTCTCCTCCAGGTCCGCCCGCACGGCCTTCACCAGGTTCTCCGTGTCGCCAAAGTCCAGATCAAAGTCGACCTGTTCTGTGCGCAGCCATTCTCCCGAGATCGTGGTGGACCGGTCGCGCGACTCCATAGCCGTCTTGGCCACAATCAGGTTTCGATAGGCCTCCTCCACTTCGAAGCGCACGAGTTGCCGCGCGGCCGTCTGCTGGTTCTCAACCTCGCTGAGCTCGGCCTCCGCCTGCTCCACGCGAGCGCTCGTCTGACCGAAGTTCAGGTTTTGCTGAATGCCGATGCCCGTGCGGGTGCCCGTGCCCATGTACGAGTCCCCAATGAAGGCATTGTCGGGGTTTGGGCGCTCCGGGAGGGTAACACTCTGCGAAAGACTCGCCTGGACGCCGAGCTTCGGGTAATAGTCGGACTGAGCCACGTCTACCAGCGCCTCCCGGGCCCTCACCCCGGCGCCGGCCTGTTCAATCTCGGGGCGGTTTTGAAGCGCGAGTTCCGTGTAGTGCTCAAGAGAATCCGGATCAATCTCAAAGTCGAGCGGCTGAATTTCTGTCTCGGTTACCTGTACCGCCGTCTCCTCCGGCACAAAGAGCTGGCGGCGCAACGCCGAACGGGCCGTGCGCTGGTTTTGGTTGATTTCCACCACCCGCCGCTTGTACTCCTCCTCCGTGAGGCGCGTCTGGAAGAGGTCGGCTTGGTCCACGCTCTCGTCCCCCTCCTCCAAAAGCCGATTGATCTCCTTTTTGGCACGGTCGAGGACATCTTGCGTGCGGTCTGCCAGACGATCGAGCGCCTTCGTCAGCAGCAGGTTGTAGTAGATCTCCCCGGTGCGGGCGGCCACCTCCAGCGCCTTCTGCTCTACGCGCGCCTCCTCGACGGCCACGCCGTGCTCCGCGGCCTCGATGTTGCCGGAGAGCTCTCCCCAGGTAAGGAGCGGCTGCCGCGCCACAATCTCGGCCCGGCCAAACGGACGGAGCGCCCCAATCGACCAGTCGTTCTCAACGTCCGGATTCAGGTACAGCTGATCGTCCGGAAACGTGTTGTCCGAGGGGATGTCGAGGCCGGGCGCGAACGAAGAGGAGAGGCTGAACGAGACATCGGTTAGGAAGCGGCTGGCCTGCGCCTGGTCGCTACGCGCCGAGGCAAACTGGCGCTCGGCCCGGCGCTGGTCGACCTCGGGGCTGACGCGAAGCGCCGACGCGAGGGCCTCGGTGAGGTCCACGCGGAGGGTGTCCTGCGGAGCCTGGCCCCGAACGGGCCCTGTGAGGCTGCCAAGCAGCACGCTGAGGACGAAGAGGCGCAGGAAAAACGACATGAGCAGTGGGCGACAGTCGGAAAGTGGATGCATCAATAAAAGGCCCCGCTCCAGTGAGCGCGTGTCCCGCCTCTCCCCGCCGCGCCGCTGGGGGAAAAGGTAACGAACCGACCCCAAGCTCGGTCCCGCGGCACACGGTGCACGTCGTGCCGTACCCATTTGAGATCCGTCTCTACGTCCGATCCGTTTTCCGCCATGTCCTCCAGCCGCCCACGCCCGCTCGGTGAGATTCTCAAAGAGGTCATTGACGACCTCGACGTTCAGGCCGAAATCGATGAGGCACAGGTGATCGAAACGTGGGCGTCAATTGCCGGCACCCAGATCAACAGCGTGACTGAGACGGCCTGGATGAAAGGCAACACGCTCTACGTAAAGATCACGTCCGCCGGTTGGCGTCAGGAACTGCATATGAACCGACGACAGTGGCGCGAGCGCCTGAACGGGGCCCTTGACCGGGATCTCGTCGAGGAAATCGTCTTTCGCTAACGGGCATTCCCTAACCAGACCGCGTCTTCTACCCCTCAAAGGCGCGGAACGCGACTGAGGTGTTGTGGCCGCCAAAGCCGAATGCGTTGGAGAGGGCCAGGTCCACGGGCCGCTCTTCCGCCTCGTTAAAGGTGTAGTGGAGGTCGCAGTCCGGGTCGGGTTCCTCAAAGTTGATGGTGGGAGGCACCACGTTGTGCCGGATCGCCTGGATCGCGGCGATGGCCTCGATGGCGCCGGCCGCCCCCAGCAGGTGTCCCGTCATGCTCTTCGTGGACGAGACGTTGAGGTCGTAGGCGTGGTCGCCAAAGACTTGCTTGAGTGCCTTCGTCTCTGCCACGTCTCCTTGCGGGGTGGACGTGCCGTGTGCGTTCACGTAGTCGATCTCTGCCGGATCGATTTCGGCATTCTCGAGAACGCGCTCCAGGGCGAGGCACACACCGCCTCCCTCCGGGTCCGGCGCCGTCAGGTGGTACGCATCGGCCGACATCCCAATGCCTTCGAGCTCGGCGTAGATCGGGGCGCCGCGATCTCGGGCGCGTTCCAACGATTCGACGAAGAGCGCCCCGGCCCCTTCCCCCATCACGAAGCCGTCGCGATTCGCGTCGAACGGACGCGACGCGTGGGCCGGATCGTCGTTTCGGCTGGACAGGGCCCGCATGCTCGCAAAGCCTGCGATGCCGAGCCGAGTGACACACGCGTCGGTGCCCCCGCAGAGCGCCGCGTCCATGTCGCCTTCGCGGATCAACCGGTAGGCATCCCCGATGTTGTGATTGCCCGTGGCACACGCCGAGATCATTGCGTGATTGGGGCCCCGAAAGCCGTACTGCATCGCGATCTGTCCCGCCGCGATGTCGGGGATGAGCATCGGAATGAAGAACGGCGATGTCTGCGCCCGGTCGTTGTCCAGAAAATACTCCGTCTGATCCTGGAAGACCTGCATGCCGCCGATGCCTGTGCCGTAGACCACGCCAATTCGGTCCTTTTCGTCCTGGGGCATCGCCTCGGGATCCAGGCCCGCATCCTGCACCGCCTCCTCGGCCGCCACCAGGGCATACTGGCAAAACGGGTCCATTCGCCGCACCTGCTTGGCGTCGAGGTGCTCTCCGGCGTCGAAGCCATCGAGTTCGCACGCAAACGTGGTGCGCAAGCCCTCCGGATCGAACGACGAGATCGTATCGGCCCCGCTCTGCCCCTCAAGGAGCCCCTTCCAAAAGTCGTCAACGGTCAGTCCCACGGGCGTGAGGGCGCCCATGCCCGTGACGACAACTCTTCGCGACGGATCAGCCATGGTGGTACCGGGGTCTGGAGACAAGAGATAAACGACAGAACGGGGCGCCTCGCACAGGCCCTCCTACAGACAGGCCCTCCTACAGGTCGACACAAAATGCCCGACGGGCCCCAGGGGTCCCTGGCGGCACGCCGGGACGGAACGCAGCCGCACGGGCTACTCCGCGTTCTCTTCCAGATAGTCGATGGCGTCGCCCACCGTGGCAATCTCCTCGGCCTCGTCGTCCGGAATGGTGATGTCAAACTCCTTCTCGAACTCCATAATAAGCTCAACGATGTCGAGCGAGTCGGCGCCCAGATCGTTCGTAAAGGAGGCGTCCGAGGCCACGTCGGATTCGTCTACGCCCAGCTTCTCGACAATGATTGACTTGACCGTGTCTTCGATTTCGGTAGCCATGGGTTGGCGGTCTCGTTGGTGAAAGAAAGCGTCGTACAGATCGCAATCGCAGAAAATCGTCGGGCCTCCACGGGAAGCTCCCTCCCCGACGGCTGGGCCGATACGGCCCTGGTTTCAACCGCCGAAAACTACAACCAGACCGCCGGAGAAGCAACGCTCCCGATTCGTTTGATGCAAGCTTCTCACGCTTGAGCGCGTTCTGTTCCCGCCGGGCCGCTTAACCTCCCACTGTTCTTTACAGAACGGTCGTTTGCAATGGCTGATCGGCTGCTTACCTTATCTTCGCTTATCCGTTTCACGTCCGACGTCGGGCACACCCCGAGCGCCTGCACGAACCCGTGAAGCGTTCACCCTCTTTTTCTCTGTTTGCTTTCATCGCCTGTTGTTCGTTTATGGCCTACTTGTATACGTCCGAATCGGTGTCGGAGGGGCACCCCGATAAAATTGCCGACCAGATCTCGGACGCGATTTTGGACGCGCTCCTCGCCGAAGACCCGCGGAGCCGCGTTGCGGTTGAGACCCTCGTGACCTCCGGCCTCGTCGTGCTAAGCGGCGAAGTCACCTCCCGGGCGCAGGTGGAGCCCCGACAGATTGCGCGCGAGGTCATCCGGGACATCGGCTACACCGATCCCCGCCTGCGTTTCGACGCCGACTCGTGCGGGGTCCTCAGCAGCATCCACGAGCAGAGCAGCGACATTAACCGTGGGGTCGACGGCCAGCAAGAACAGGGCGCGGGCGATCAAGGCCTCATGTTTGGGTACGCGTGCCGGGAGACGGACGAATACATGCCCATGGCCATCACGTTTGCGCACCGCCTCGTACAGGAGCTGGCCCACCTCCGAAAGGAAACGGACAAGATGGCCTACCTGCGCCCCGATTCCAAGAGCCAGGTGACCATCGAGTACGAGGACGACCGCACGACGCCGAAGCGCATTCACACCGTCGTGGTGTCCACACAGCACGACGATGGGGTGTCCCAAAAGCAGATTAAGCGCGACGTGCGCGAGATCCTTCTTCCCCGTGCCCTCCCCGAGGACCTGCTCGATGACGACCTCATTCTCCACGTCAACCCCACGGGACGGTTCGTAATTGGCGGGCCGCACGGCGACACGGGACTCACGGGACGCAAGATTATCGTCGACACCTACGGCGGAAAAGGCGCCCACGGCGGAGGGGCCTTCAGCGGCAAAGACCCCTCGAAGGTGGACCGCAGCGCCACGTACGCCGCCCGCCACGTCGCCAAAAACCTCGTGGCCGCCGGCCTCTGCGACGAGGCCGTCGTGCAGATTGCTTACGCCATCGGCGTCGCCGACCCCGTCTCGGTCGACGTGCGCACGAACGGCACCGGCCCCTTCTCCGACGCCGCGCTCTGCGATCTGGTGCAGGAGCACTTTGAACTCGCCCCGGCCGCCATCATCGAACGCTTCGACCTTTTGAAGCCCCGCTATCAGAAGACCGCGGCCTACGGTCACTTTGGCCGCCCGGCGTTTCCGTGGGAAGAATTGACCCACGTCGAGACGTTAAAACGAGCACGTGCAGAGATGACAGCCTGATCTCAGCAGCCCTCGGGGCCCCCTTCGACTGCGTGCCCATGCACAGACATAAATCCCTCACGAGTACAGGCAGACCCTGTAACCATCCCTGCCTGTACTCGTCTACTGGTCCGTGAGGCACATGCCCCCCTCAGCCTCCCCATGAGTGGGCGAGGCGGTTCGTGTGCCTATCATCCCTCAACCTCCCAAAGGGATACAGATGGACCTGAGCCTGGCATGCAATCTGCATCGAGAAGGGAAAACGGGGCCCGCGCCCGCGGTCCCTTCATTTGCCTTTCTTCGGCCGACGTACAGCCCTCATGGCGCACGACGAACCCGACGAGGTCTACGCCCGGCGCGCCCAAGACGGGGACCAGGATGCGTTCCGCGTTCTGATCGAGCGGTACGAGGGCATGGTGTTCGACCTCACGCATCAATACAGCACGACTCCGGAAGACGCCGAGGACCTGGCCCAGGACATTTTCTTGAAGGCCTACCGGCGAATCGACGATCTCCGGACGCCCAGCCGGGTGTCCTCCTGGCTCTACGGCATCGCCCTGAATCGATGCCGAGACTACGCAAAGAACGTCCGGCGAGAAACATACGCGTTTAGTCACACCGAAGAGCATGACGACGCCACCGTCACGGACCAGAACCGGCCCGCCCAGGACGACCAGCTCGTGGCTGACGAGCGTTCCGAGCAGCTGTGGACAGCCCTGAGTGAGCTTTCCTCCACGTACGCCACCCCGTTCCTGCTTAAATACCGAGACGGGATGACGTACAAGGCCATGTCGAAGCGCCTGGACGTGTCGGTCAGTGCCCTGAAGGTTCGCGTTCATCGTGCCCGAAAAAAACTCCGAAGTCTATTAGACGAGCGCTATGGAGACTCCTGATCCCGACCTTCTTGTTCAGCGGCTTCTTGATGGCGACCTCTCGGACACGGAGGTCGCCCCGGCCCTGCACCGCATTGCCGACGACGCCGAGGCCCGTGAACTGCTTCAGTTTGAGCTTCGCGTCACCCAGAACCTTGCCGCTACGCGCTCCCCGGCGCCGCCCCCTGACTTTGCGTCTCAGACCGTCGAGGCTCTTCCACCGGCATCCGCCGAAGCCGCCGAGACCTCTCGTCCGGCCTCAGCCGACTGGCTCCGTTCGCTCTGGCGCAGCATCACCACGCCGGTGTCAGTGCCTGTTCGCCCGGCCTACACGATCGTGACGGCCCTTTTCCTGGGCGTCGTGGCGTGGATGCTGTGGCCCGCAGGGCCGCCGTCATCGGCGCCGCCCGAGGAGACCTCGTCCGCCGAGGCCGTGTCGTCTTCCTCGCCCCATGCCGTGTCCACCGAACCCACCTCGGCGGATGGTAGCAACACGGTCTGGATCCGATTTTTGTACACGAATAGTGAGGCCGACTCGGTGGCCGTGGCCGGTGACTTTAACCAGTGGTCGCCCGTTCCGCTCACCCCGCGCACTGTCGACGGCCGCACCGTATGGACCGGCCTCGTGCCCGTATCCCGTGGCGAACACGAATACCAGTTTGTGATCGATGGGGACCGCTGGGTTCCCGATCCCCTCGCCCCCGAGAAGAGGGGCGATGGATTTGGGGCCCAGAACGCCGTACTCGAAGTGTAGGGGACGTTTCCCACAATGGTTTTTCTGCGCCTCCCTTTTCGGTATCTCTTCCTCGGAATGAGCCTCTTAGGGCTGCTAAGTGCGTCGTCCGCGGCCGCCCAACAGTGGAGCGGTGAGGGGTCCCTCGGCCTCGCCGGAGGCTACCAGACCAACCCGTACCTCGATCCCGTGGCGGGAACCTGGGACCCTACGTTCGAATCGGCTTTTGCCTCCCTAACCCCGCAGCTGAGCCTTACGCACGACGCCCAGCGGGCCCGGTTCGACCTCACCACGCGCTCGCTCGTGTATCCCCGCCGCGAGAACCGACCGCAGCTTCTTCAGGGCTTCGTTCAGGGCCGCTACCGGCTGAGCTCCTCCTGGTCCGCCGGCTTGGTGGGGGGAGCCTCCCGGTACCGCCTCACGGTGTCTCGCGACGGGTGGTGGGCTCTGCCGTCCGTGCGCTGGACCCCCACATCCAACGCGGCACTGACCCTCCGGGCTGGGCTGACGCAGCGCGTCGACCGGTCGTCTTCGCCGGCCGCCCGGCAGTGGAGCGGCCTGGCTACCCTCCGGGCCGGTTACTGGCTGAGCGACCATCTCCGCGGCACCCTCGAGCTGTACCGGAGCGACGGGCGAACCACCGCCAATACGGAATCCGGCTACGGGGGCACCGGGGCCTCCCTCTCCGCCACCTACTGGCCTTCAAGCACTCTGTCGCTTACGGCCGAGGCTGGGGCCGAGCAGGTCCAGTACCGCTTTTCCTCGTCCGACGTTACCCCGCAGGACCGCCTGGGGCGCGTCGGTCTCTCCGCCGAATGGGACGTGCAACCCTCCGCGACGCTGTTTGGCCGCGTCCGGGCCCTTCAAGCCTCGCTGGCCGACGCCGACGATACCAGTGTGGACGTGCACGCCTCCCTCGGCGTTCGTCTCCAGATACAGCAAACCCTGGGGGGAGACTCGTCGACTTCAGATCCCCCGCGCCGCGCCGTGTGTCGCGCTACCGACAACGGCCTCCGCTTCCGCGTGCCCTACGACGGACCGGGGACGCCGCACGTCACGGGGGCGTTCTCCAGCTGGTCCCTTCCCGGAATTCCCCTGGAGGAGGTCGACAACGGCGTGTGGGGCACAACCGTTGATGTATCCCCCGGACGCTACCCCTACCGCATCCGCGTAGTCGAGGCCGATAGCGCCCGGTGGCTGTCCCTTCCTTCGTACGCTCGCACCGCTGAGGATGACTTCGGCGGCACGAATGGCGTGTGCATTTCTCCCTAACCGCTCATGGCTTACCGATACCTCTTACAACCGATGCTCTCCCGGATCGGGGTCGGCCTGCTCCTGGCGGCCCTCCTCCCGTACGGAGCCGTGGCGCAGGAGGCCTCTGTGCAATCGATCCTTGACCGCGGCCAAGAGGCCGGCGCAGACGTAGACCTGATGCGCACGGTGGCGAGCCGCGCCGAGGCGGCCAACCTCTCGCCTGCCGCCACGGCTGAGATCCTCGAGCCGGCCGTGTCTCTCGCGGAGCAGGACCTCCCGACCCGCCCTGTCCTCAACAAGGCCCTGGAGGGTCTTTCCAAAAACGTGCCCCCGGACCGCATGCGCTCCGTTCTCCAACAACTCCACACCAGCACCGAGCAGGCGGGCCAGCTTGTAACAGGGTGGTTGGAGAAAGAGGACACCCGCACGATGCTAGGAGCCGACGAGGAGCCCGTCAGCGAGCGCGGCCGGTCCGACCTGGTTGCCAGCGTCGCCGATGCCCAGCAGCAAGAGGTGTCCGCCGAAACGATCGAGTCGTTCCTAAACGAACTGCCCGCGACCACCGACCGGCGCCCGGTTCCCCTCCCCAACGTGTCGGTGGCCGTGGGCGTACTCCCCGACCTCGCCGGCAATGGGGAGGTGGGCCCTGCGGCCCAAGACCTCCTGGTCGCGGCTCTCAACGCCGGGTACGACGCCGAATCGATGCGCCAGCTGCCCACCGCCATCGAACAGGCCGAGCGCGAAACCCAGCAGCCCGCCGCCGCGATCGCGAAAGGCACCGCCCAGGCCATCTCGTGGGGAACCCCTGCCGCCAATGTCCTCCGCAACCTCTTCCGAGGGGCACCGCCGGCCGGCCCGCCGACTCATACTGGGGAGGGGGGACAAGGCCAAAATGGACCGCCCGATGATCCCCCGGACAACGATCCGCCCGATAACCCGCCCGGCGGGGGCGGTGGTGGGAGCGGAGGGGGAGGGTAATCTCTCCCCCACCTCCTTACTCATCAGTGTCGGACGACTCAAAGATCCGAACGGCCGTGTTGCCGTCCGTGTCTACGTAGGCCCGGAACATGCCACTGGTGGTAAAAGGCGTCGCCATATTGCCCTCCGGATCCAGTACGATGAGCCCCCCGACGCCACCCAGGGCCTCTGCTTCGTCCACGGCGGCCTGGGCCGCCTCCTGAATGGACGCGTCTCCGAAGCGAACGCGCGACGCCACGTTGTGCGCGGCCACGCTTCGGATATAGAACTCGCCCTGCCCCGTCGCCGATACAGCCACGGACTCGTTGCTGGCATACGTGCCGGCTCCCACGATGGGCGAGTCGCCGATGCGCCCGAAGCGCTTGTTTGAGATGCCTCCCGTCGAGGTTCCCGCCGCCAGGTTGCCCTCCTGATCCAGCGCCACCGCCCCGACCGTGCCAAACTTTTCGGCGGCCGTCTCCTCGACGTGGGCGTCGTCTCCCGCCCCCGACCGACGACGGTCCGTGATGAAGTAGTCGTTCTCCACGAGCTCCAGGCCATGCTCCTCAGCAAAGGTTTCGGCCCCCTCCTGCGCCATCATCACGTGCTCCGACTCCGTCATGATGGTCCGGGCCAGGCGAATGGGGTGCTTCACGGTCTGCACTCCCGTGAGCGCCCCGGCATTGCGCGTTTCCCCGTCCATCACTGCCGCATCGAGTTCCGCCGTGTTCTGATTGGTCAGCACTGCTCCTCGCCCCGCGTTGAAGAGCGTGTCGCTCTCCATGGTCGTGATGACAGCCTCGATCGCGTCGAGGGCGCTCCCGCCATCCTGGAGCACCTCATTTCCGTTCTGAAGGGCGGCCCGCAGGGCTTCCTTGTACGTCTTTTGCCGCGCCTCGCTCATTTCATCCTCACTCATGCCCCCCGCTCCCCCGTGAATAAGCAGGGCCGTCTCCCCCCCACCCGTCTGCGCCGATGCCGTAACAGGGACGAGAGCCATCCAACAGAAAAGAACGAGGCCAAGAAAAAGCGTAGTGGGCGCTCGTAGAACGTCGAGCATGCTCATGGGCTTTCCGTGTATGATGATTGAAAACTGTTCGATCAGCTAGACACTAAGGCTGGACAGTGCCCAACATAGGAAACTGAAACACAGAATCGCCACCCTGTCCTCCCTGACGAATCGTCGGACCCGCCCGGCAAACCCCCTCCATCCCCCGCCGGAATGACGGATCTTACGTTGTCTTTACGAATTCTTGCGCGCCCCTTTTCGCGACCGTCCCACCTGGATCGCATTTTGCACCACAATAATCTGGCACGGAAATTCGTTTAGGAACATGTCGTCCGATGCCTGATTCGTAACACTTTTTGCTTGCGGTTTTGCCGCACAATCCTCAAGTTATCGGATCCAGGTTGGGCGTCGAGTCCCGACACTTAACATTCCTCGCAGGAACCGTACATACACCCATATGGCGAAGGACAAAGCGGAAGTTGTCACCAAAAAGACCGCCTCGTCGGACCGGAAGGCCCGCGACAGCCAGCACGAGGCCCTCCAGGAGATGAGCGACGAAGACCTCATGTCCCAGTTTCAGGCTGGGACGGTGGAGGCCTTCAATATCCTCGTGGATCGCTACTCGGACCGGCTGATGCAGTACCTCTACCGGTTCCTGGGCGACATGAAGCGGTGTGAGGATCTGCTGCAGGAGACGTTCCTCCGCGTGCACCGCAACCGGCATTCTTACCGCCGGATTGCGAAGTTCTCGACGTGGCTCTACACCATTGCCGGAAACCTCGCGCGGTCCGAATATCGGAAGCGAAAGCGCCGCCGCATGCAGTCGATTCAGTCGGTGAACCGCGACAACGAGGAGTACGAGATGGAGATTCCCGACGAATCGTTCTCTCCCGACAAGCACGCGGAGAGTACGATTCAGGACCGCTACATTCAGGAGGCCATGAACGAAATTCCCCCGGCCTTCCGCGAAGTGGTGGTGCTCCGGGACATCCAACAGCTGGCCTACGACGAGATTGCGGAGATTACTGGGCTGCCGATGGGGACCGTCAAGAGTCGCATCAACCGGGGCCGGACCAAGCTGCAGGCCCTCCTGGAAGATGTTTATCCGTTCCAGGACGAATAGGCTGGGCGTCCAATTTCCCAAACATGAAAGAAGCGTCGGATCCTCTCGGGTCCGGCGCTTTTTCTTTTTCCCTACTCTGTAGTCCCGTCCTCTTTCCGCCTATGCGTCCACCCTCCCGCCTCGAGGTCGACACCAAAACGCAAACGCTTACGGTTCGGTGGCAAAGCAATCTGACGTCCGTGTTCCCCCTGGATGCGCTTCGCCAGGCCTGTCCCTGCGCAAACTGCGGGGGGGAATCGGTCGAGGCAATCGCGCCCCCGCAGGACGAGTACGATCCGGATCGGACGTGGACAGACCTCACGATTGAACCCGCCGGCAGCGTCGGAATCCGGATCACGTGGGACGATGGGCACAGTGCTGGCATCTTCCGCTGGGACCGCCTCCGCCGCCTCCAGCCTCCCGCCCCCTCCAACGACGCACCGTCGTGAGCCCGATCGGTCCTCCTCTTAGAATGAGACCTCCAACCCGTTGCGGAGGGTCAGGTCAAAGTCTTCAATTTCCGCAGGCGGACGGCTGTCATACCGCAGGTCAAGATCGGTGGTCAGGCGTACGTGGTCGGTGACCTGCACCGCGAGGGTGGACTGATGAAGAAGCCGAACATCGTCAAATGCGTCCAGCCGAGGCTGCACGTAGACGGTTCCCATCAGGTGCGTATTTTCAGTGAGACGCAGGCGCACGTTGAGGTAGTTGCTCCACCGGACGGTGGACGAGGCTGTAGCGCCGGCGTCCGCTCCGGCCTCCAGGACCTCCCGCTCGTACATCGGCGTCGTGCCCTGGAAAATCTTGAGCGTCTCGGTGTTGAGGTACTGCACGCGCAAACCGCCGCCGGCCAGCACGCGCAGCCGCAACCGGGCGAAGCCGTCGCGCTCCAGCTGGGTGAATCCCTCGGCTACAAGGGACGGACGGAGATGGTAGTTGTAGCGGAGGTGTCCAAACGTCCGGTCGCGAAACGGCTCGTCGTCCTTGATTCCGTAGCGCAGTTGCGTGACGAAAAAGGCAGAGTGGGGGAGCTGTCGCACGTCGACCCGTCCGTTCGCTCCAATCTCAAACAAATCGGCGTTGCCCGCCTGTAGAGCCACGTCGCTGCCAACTGTGGTGCGCACGCCCTCGACATCCAAGGCCCGCATGCGCTCCGTATTGACCTGGCCGATTGCAGCGGCCGGCAGCGCGAGAAACGCGACAAACACACAGGCAAAAAGGCGTGGCATGGCAAGAACAGGGACGGCTCGATCCCTCGAGAGTTTGCGGAGGACGCACGGCGAACGGTCCTTCGCCCGAAAAGGATTCTCTGACGAACGCTTCTACCTCTTGCTCATTACGGGGAGCGACAACCATCGCCTCGCACAGCCACACCGAACGAAAGGCGACGGTCCCCGGCCGGGACCGCCGCCTCGGATTTTCGGGATGGGGCCGGTGGGCGCTACGCGTCCGCCTGCTCCTCGCTCTCCAGGATGTTCTCGATGCGCACCTGCACGTCTTCGAGATGCATCTCCGTTGTCTCGTCGGTGGTGCGGCGCAGGGCCCGCTCTACCTCGTCGTGAAGCGTATTGAGCTCGCCCCGGACGTACGCCCGGATGTCGGACTGACTCACGTTGACGGGGGTGGGTACCTGAAAGTCTTCGTAGCCGTCCGGACGGTCGGAGGAGACCTCGGCTGTCATGAGTTCATCCATCCGCTCCAGGTACCCACGCTGCAGGTTGCGGCGGTACGGGCCGATGGCCTCGTCCCCGTCAAGCTCCGCCCACACGCCGTTCCGCAGGTCCGCCAGCATCTGACCCGGCGCGTACGTCTCAACGTCCGTATCCATCGCCTCGATCTCGATCAGGCGCGCCAGGCGCTCGGGCTGCAGGACGAGCTCAAGGGCCCCGACCTGCGTCTCCCGCACCCGGTTCAGCGCCCCCGAGGCCTCAATGCGGCGCAGCACGTCCGCCTCCACGAGCCACTCCGGGGGTTGCAGGCCCTGTTCCAGCACGAACTGCATTGCCTCGCGCTGCTCAGGGGCCGGTACGGGCTCGTACACCGGCCCGTCCTGCTCGTACGTCTTGAACGTCTCGTGTACTCCGCCGATGTGACGAGCGGCATGCCCCAGATACAGGTCCCACTGCCCCACGACCGAGCCGTAAATTTCTTCCATCTCATCGTAGTTTTCGCCGTCCTGGCGCGTCCACTCCACCAGGTTCGGCACGATGCGCTTCAGGTTTTCGACGCCCAGGCTGCCCGCCTTCGCGACGTTGCGGCCCAGGTCCTCTCGCTGGGAGCGCGGGTCGACCGGATCCAGTGTTTGCCGACCGTAGAAGTAGTCCGGATCGTCGGCGCGCTCCAATACCATCTCTTTGAGGCGATCCGCTTCTGCCTCCGCACCCTCCGCGTCCGGCATCCACTGGTAGCCCCAGCGGACGGACCACTCGTCGTAGGTGCCAATCTCTGGGAGGAAGTTGGTCACGCCGTCGTCCGGCTGGGCCACGTAGTTGAACCGGGCATAGTCCATGATCGACGGGGCGGTGCCGTGCTCACTTGTGTACTCCGGCGAGCGGAGCGAATCGACCGGCACTGCGTCGCTCGATCCCCAGTTGTGCGGCAGGCCAAGCGTGTGGCCCACCTCGTGCGCCACCACAAACCGGAGTAGTTCGCCCATCACGTCCGTCTCGAAGAACTGGCCACGTGCGTCCGGATTTGCCGCCGCGGTTTGCACGAAGTACCAGTCGCGCAGCAGACTCAGCACGTTGTGGTACATGCCGATGTCGCTCTCCAGAATCTGGCCGGAGCGCGGGTCGTGAACGTGCGGGCCGTAGGCGTTCGGAATCTCGGAGGCGAACCAGCGGACCGTCGAGTAGCGGATATCGTCTGGGTCGAAGGTCCCCTCGGCGTCCGAGGAGTCTTTTGCCACAATGGCGTTCTTGAAGCCCGCCGCCCGAAAGGCCTCTTGCCAGTCTTCAATCCCCTTTCGCACATACGGCTTCCACTTCTCCGGCGTCGCCGGATCCACGTAGTACTCAATGGGCTCCACCGGCTCCACGAGCTCGCCGTCGGCGTACGCCTCGGGATCCGACGGCTCCAGCTGCCAGCGCGTCACAAAGCACTCTTCGGCGGCCTGCTGTTCCTCGGAGCTGTAGTTGATGTGCTCGACGTTAAAGTAGCCGACCCGCTGGTCGCAGTGACGAGGGGTCATCGGCTCACTCGGCAGAAGCACCATCGAGTGGTTCATCTCCACACTCACCGTCCCTGAGGACTCGCTCGACGGCGGATTCTGCGCGTCGTACGTCAGAACCGCTTCTACATCCGTGTTCTTTGGAAAGCTCTCGGCGCCTGTAAGGTACGTTCGCTCTCCATCGAGGCGGCGCACCTGATACTCCTCCCGTGCCTCTTTCGAAAGCCCCAGCGCCGGGACATCGCTGGTAAAGAGGGCCTTCGCGTCTACGACGACTCCCGTCGAGTCTTCGTTGAGCGCCTCTACGTCGAAGGATTTAAGGATCGGCTCAAAGCTGGAGTTTTGGACGGCCTGGAAGACGGGATCGTCCTCGTCGGCCGTTTTTTCGTAGCTGGCCACCCGCAGGAGCAGTTCATCGTTGCGGCGCTCCCAGCGGAGCACCTGTGTATTGACCTTCTCGCCCCCGTAGGCCAGTTCGGCCTGGGCCTGCGACACTCGCGAGACCATCAGGAGCTCGCGCCCCACCAGCGAGTCCGGAATCTCAAAGTACAGCTCGTCGTCCGTCCGGTGGGTGGTAATCAGTCCGTCATCCGTCTCCGCATCGTCCGGAACCACCTCCGAAAAGGGCTTGGGGCCCTCCTCGTCTCCCGCCTGCGCGTCCTGCGACTCTGTCGGCGACTGTTCCGCCTGTGCCTCATCCGTCGCGGACTGCGTACTGGCACAGCCAGCCAGCAGTCCACCCAGGACGAGCCCAAGGACAAGGATCGGCCATTTCGCATACGAGAAATTGAGAGATCGGAACGGCATACTACGGAAGCGAACGTGAGACAAGACGAATGGTACCGGCCCCCGGACGGAAGCCGCCCAAAAGGCCCGGTAAACCATCCATATAAAGGCGGTTGTCCGGCACAAACACAACCATCCAGTGCCAAACAACCACGAATCTCAGACAGACGTTGTGCAACCGTAGCTACACGACGTGAACGAACCGCACGCCCGGTCGCCACGCTACCCCCCAAGTTGTGCGATGACGTAAAAGATGGCGACGATGCCCGCAAAGACGCCGAGGGCAATAAGGATTTGACGCTTCACACGGCGATTCATGGATCTGATTCGGTCGGGAAGGAAGTTGCCGAGAACCTGCCCCTGCATATGTTAAGATCGCAGAAACCAATCGGATTTGTCAACCCGCATCCGGATCGCGGTCGGCCTCAACCCGAACGGTGGTGCGGATGGCGGGCCGGTCCGTCTGGGGGACTACGAGACGGAGGGAGCCATCCTGGAAAGGAGGGGGGACCGCGACGACCTCGTTGAGCGGTACGACCGCCATGGTACACACATCCTGGTCGCTGTGACGCACGACCGGCCGGAGGGTCACCTCCGTGGGCGTCCGTTCGCGTTCGACTCGCACGAGTGAGTAGCACCCATTGGGTCCCACCGTACCGCGCAGGCGAAGGTGGAGCGTGTCGGAGGGAGCGATGCGGTCCGGCGCCTCTACCGTATCCACTTGTGCCAGAAGGGTATCGGAGTCAGGCGTCGGATCCGACCCGCCCGCCTCTTCCTGAGCGGCCGAGCACGTGGCGCCCAGCCCTACGAGGAAAAGGAGGAGCAGGAGCGGGAATCGGGACATCGGGAGCGGCGACATAAAGACCAGAGCGGCCAGTGGCGCGGGGAGAGACGTGGTTTTGCGTTTGTTAACGGGGCCTCGCCCGTTCTGCTCCGCCCTCAGTGGCTTATTCCTGCACGAGCCAGGTCCGGTCAATGCGGCCGTCGGTCACACGATAGAGCACCACTTGCGAGAGTGGGGCCTCACGCCCCGGCAGGCCCTCAATCGTTTCGTGGACGACGACGGTGTTGCCGACGGGCGTCACGTTGTGCAGGCGCAGATGCAGGTCATTTGCCTCCCTGAACATCGAGTCCATCTGCGTTCGGAGTGCATTTCGTCCCTCGCTTTGGAGCGTATTCGGGTGTTCGTACACCTCCAGGTCCGGTGCGAAGCTGTCGAGAAAGCCAGGGAGGTCACGAGCATTGAAGGCGTTGGCTCCCTGTCGCACAACGGCCTCGGGCGTAGGGGACACCAACGAGTCGGGGGCGTAGACGCGCCCCTCCTTCACGACCCGATGGACGGCCGCCGTGTTCGCAATGTCGTCGAGCGGGTTGCGGGTAAGCACCACGAGGTCGGCTTGCATTCCCGCCTCCAACCGCCCCCGATCGTCGCGGTCCATGAGACGCGCCCCACCGACCGTGGCTGTTGCCAGAATCTCGCGCGGCGAGAGCCCGGCTGCACGCATGAGCTCAAACTCTCGAAAAAGCGCCGGGCCGTGCGGCGTGCCAATGTTGCCGGCGTCGGTGCCCGCAGCGATCGGTACGCCCGCGTCGTGCAGCCGCTTCAGATTGCGCATCGCCGTGGTGTCGGCCTCCACCGGCTGGTTTGATGCCATTCGCTCCCGGAGACTGCCCGGCACCAGCGAATCCGGCAGCGTACGCAGGTCAAAGAGCGACCCGATCACATCCTTTTGCCCAATGCGATGCTCGGGCGTCGTCAGGTCGAGTTGCTGGGCAAACGTTTCGGAATAGCGCTCGCCCACCATCAGCGTAGGGGTGTAGAGGACCTCGTTTTCCGCCAGAAGCTCCACGAACGCATCGTCCACTGGCTGGTCCGACACGCTGTGAACGAGAATGTCCGCCCCGGCCTCCACGGCAGCGCGGGCCGTTTCCAGCTCCGTGGCGTGCACGGCGACGCGTGTGTCGGCGGCATGGGCTTCCTCGACCACAGCATCCACAACGGGCCGGTACTCCTCGGGCGCCTGTCCGGGACCCACGATGTACCAGATTTTGACCAGGTCGACCCCGGCGTCTATTTGCTCGCGAACCTCCTCGCGGGCGGCCCCCGGCGAGGTGATTTGCAGGATGGGCGGGTCTCCCTCGTCGAGCGACGGGCGGGAGACGCTAGAAATAAGGGGGCCGGCGGTCACGACGGTCGGGGCCGCGCCGGCTGTATCGGCCCGAGCGCGCACGTCCAGGTTCCACATGGGACCCCCTACGTCCACCACGCTCGTGACGCCGCTGCGCAGGTAGCGCCGGAAGGTGTCCGGCAGCCGCGCCTTGATCCGTTGCAGTTCCTCGGCGTAGGGCCGCTCCGCCCGCAGGTCGATTACGTCGGGGCGGGTGTACAGGCCGCCGCTCTGGAAGAAGTGCACGTGCCCGTCCACGAGGCCCGGCATCACGTACGCGTCCGGCAGTTCGTGCACGGTCGCCTCCTCCGGGACCTCAACCTCATTCGACGGCCCGACCGCCCGAATCGCTCCGTCCTCCCACAGGATCGTCGCGTCCGAAATCACCGTGGAGTCGGCCGGATCGATCGCCGTGGGACCGACGAGCGCGGTGGGTTGAGCGGTCGCGGACGACAGGGCAAGGAGGCCAGCGAGACAGAGGAGAAATAGAACCCGGCGCATGACGTAAGGAGCCATCTGAAGGGGTAGGGGGAGCAAAATAACGTATGTACCAACGTGGAGGGGTGCAGACTGTCTCCGGCTGCGTCCTCCTCGCCCGCCCAGTGTTATAACATTTGCAGTCATAAGCAAATCCGCCGGCCAAAATCGGACGTGTCCGTAGCGACCACGAATCGGCGCGTTGGGCACTCACCCTGACTCATCATTCCGAAAGTCCCTCCGTTCGCTCTCTCGCCAGTAGGTGCCGCACCTGAGATGAAGACTCCTCGCCGGCTCACCCGAAACGGCGTCGATCTGATGAAGGCAGTGGACCGGGGAAACTGCAACGAAGACGAACCCACGGCGTGGCTTACGGAGCATACTCCTCTCGAACCGGATTCATTTTGATCGGGTAAGCCCCTTGCTTGGCCCTTCCAAGAGGACGTTCAGAGTAGAACGCTGGTCTTCTCTCCCCGCACCGTCAACCGCATGTCATCGACCGCTCCGAGCCCCGTTACGTCCCTCCGTTCCGAACAGCACACGCCCCTCCTCTTCACCACCAACATGGGC
>JBKHEM010000007.1:0-37303 GCA_046540815.1 Salinivenus sp. | reverse complement strand
AGGCCCGCGGTCGCGTCCGGCAGGCGTTCTCGAAAATCATTTCCTACTTTCGGTCCAAGTCCGTGGCTGAGGACTACAAAGAGATCAGCGACGACGGCGGTTCGCCCATCAATCCGCTGACCCGCGAGCAGGCCGACAATCTGGAGCGGCGCCTCAACGAGCAGTACGCGGCCCAGACCGGCGTCACATTCAAGACGTACATGGCGATGCGGTACTGGGAGCCCACGAGCGAGCAGGCGGCCGAACAGATGCAGGCCGACGGCGTGGACCGCGTGGTACTGCTGCCGCTCTACCCGCAGTACTCGAAGACCACCACCGGCGCGTCGCTCGTCTACTGGCACGAACTGGAGAAGTCGGGTGAGATTCCGGCCTGGCCCACGACCTCGGTGTTCGAGTACGCCACCTATCCGAAGTACATCGAGGCGCTGAGCGAGCGCATCGACGAGGGGCTGGATCGCTTTCCGGACGACGTGCGCGACGACGTCCACTTCCTCTTCAGCGCGCACGGCACGCCCCTCACGGAGATGAAGGAGCGGCGCGACCCGTACTGCTGCCTCGTCCACTCCACGGTGAAGCACCTGATGGAGCACCGCGGCTTCGACCACGACTTTACGACCGCCTTCCAGAGCAAGGTCGGGCCGTCGGAGTGGCTGACGCCCGCGACGGACGATACGGTGGCGGAGCTGGCCGAGGAGGGCGAAGACGTGCTCGTGATTCCGGTCGCGTTTGTGACCGACCACATCGAGACGAGCTACGAACTGGCCATCGAGATTCCGGAGGAGTTGGAGGAAGACGGCGAGCCCATCCCGGAGCACTACGAGGTGATGCCCGGCCTCAACAGCCATCCAAAGTTCATCGAAGCGCTGGCGGACGTGACGGCCATGCAGCTCAACCTCCCCGACGCAAACACGCCAGCCCCGGCCAGCGAGCGGCCGCGGTGTGCAAAGGCCGACCGCGACATTCGATGCCACCAGTGCGAGCGGATTGCGGAGGCCACGGACTGGAGCGAGGAAACCGAGCGCACGCCGACACCGGTGTAACGCGCGGTCCGATCCGTTTTTGCGACGATTCGCCCACGACGCATGCCCGACGATGCGCCCGGAACCGAAGCGGACGTGCGCCGCCTCTACGGGGTGGCCCTTGTGGCGGGACTGGGCGGCCTGTTTTTCCTGTTCGTGCAGGACTACTGGATGACGGGGGCCTCGCTGGCCCTCAGCGTGGGCGGGGCGCTCCTGGCGTGGGGAACGGAGCACCGGCGCGTGCCGGTGCGGGGGCTGGGCTATGCCGGCGTTGGGGTCGCCCTGGCGCTGCTCATTATCGACACGATTCGCGACGTTCTGCTCTGACCATTAGTCTTCCGCAAGACGGCCCGCCGGGGGAAGGAGGGCACGCATCGAGTCGAGCGGCGGCGGTGTGACGGTCGAATCCCGTGCGAGCGAGGCACGTACGGCGCAGTGGTCTGAGGGCGGGGCGTCTCGTGGGCCGCAGTGGACTGTGGCGGTTGTGGGGGTGAGGGGCCCGCGTCGGTATAGAATGTGGTCGATCGAGCGGGTAGGCTCGTTGGCGGGGAAGGTGCCGGCCGTCGCCGAGTCGGGGGTGGCGGGGCGCAGGTCGGTACCCTCGAGCAGCACGGCCATCGTCGAATCGTCCGGCGCGTCGAGCGTGGCGTTGAAGTCGCCCACGAGGAGAACAGGGACGCCCGGTTGGGCCACCTGGTCGTACAGCGCCCGCACCTGGCGCGCCTGCGTCTCCCGCGTCTCGGTGTCGTACGCCTCCAGGTGCACGTTCAGCACCACCAGGGGCTGCCCGCCAAGCTCGATGAGGGTTGCCTGGGCCAGGCGGTCGAGATAGAAGGCGTCGCGGTAGAATGGCTGCGGCGGGCGTGCCAGTACGTAGCGGCGGTGGGCCCGAATCGGACGGCGGCTGAGGGTGGCTTGCCCGGAGAGCACGCGGCCGAAGTGGACGGCGGGGCGGCCATACGGGAACGGGAGATAGCGCACATCCCAGTTCACGGCCTGCGCCGCCGCGGCGTAGTTCAGCCGCGTGGCCAGGGTGTCGAGCTGGTGTTTGTGGAACGAGCGAGCGGCCCCAAAGTCGATTTCCTGCAGGCCCACGACGTCCGCATCCATCGTTTGCACGAGCGTGACGGCGTCCTCCATGTGTGCCGTAAAGAGGCTCTCGGATCGGACCACCGGCTCGTTGTTCGTCATGCCGGAAAGGTAGCCGATGTTGTAGGTGGCCACCGTGAGCGTGTCGGGAGACGGGGCGGGCGTCCCGTAGCGGTCGGTTTCCGTGAGGGCGTCGTCTGACAGGCGGCCCCCGCTCGCCCAGAGAAAGAAGCCGACGAGCCCCACGAGGAGGACGCCGAGAACCGCGCCGGAAACGCGAAGGACCGTGCGCATGGCCTTCTCACCACGTTGTCTCGAAGGGGCGCGAGTACGAACCCGCCTCCGGCAGAACCGCGATGCGGACCCGCCGGTTTTGGGCCCGCCCGGCGGCGGTCTCGTTCGAGGCCACCGGTTGGGCGCTGCCGTAGCTCACGACCCGAAACTGACTCCGATCGAGATCGGTCAGGGCGATCAACTCGCGGACGACCGTGGCGGCGCGGGCGGCCGACAGTTCCCAGTTCGAGGGGTAGCGGTCCTGGAGGTCGCCCGAGAGGGACGCCGAGTCGGCGTGTCCCTCCACGCGCACCGTGCGGTCCGGGTAGGTCTGCTGGAGCTGGGCGGCAATGGCCTCGAGGCGGCGCTGACCGTCGGGGCTCAGCGAATCGGCCGCCGTGGCAAACAGGGAATCAACAGGTACGGTCGACACGGTCTGTCCCCCTTCCTCGAAGAGCTGCACGTCGTACACGAGCCGGTTCACCTGGTCCTGCAGCACCCGTCGGTCGCGGTCGTACTGCCCCGACTCAAGATCGTCGTAGAACTGGAGGGAGTCGCGGAGGGTCGCATTGTCGTCGCGCAGCTGGGCATTGGCGGCGCGGAGCGAGTCGGGCGCCTGTGCGGAGCGGCTCGCGGGTTGGGAGGTGCCGCAGCCGCCCAGCGCGAAGATCCACAGCCCGAGGCCGATGGAGAGAATGTGGGACAGTCGAAGACGGATCACAGGAGGGGGTCCAGAGAGACTTATCCGAGAGACGAGGGCGCACGTGCGGACCGCCGCTCCCACCAGAGGAGCCCCAGCACGAGGCCAAACCCGAGGAGGGCGAGGGCGAGGACCGGCAGGACCGGCTCGCCGGCCTCGGGGGCGCGGAGGAGGCGTTCGGCCCCGCCGTACGGCCACAGGGCACGGAGGGCACCGGCGATCAGGCCCACAAGCGCCGCCATCGTGGCATCGTGGCGGTGTGTCAGCAGCCAATCCAGCAGTTTCGAAAAGGCCCCCAGTCCTACCGCGGCCCCGGCGCTGAAGATGAAAACATAGCCCCACTCCAGGCCATTGAGGGCCTCAAGGGTGGGGGTGTACAGGCCGAGGGCCTCTAGCAGGAAGGCCCCACTGATCCCCGGCAAAATCATGGCACAGATGGCCACGGCGGCGGACAGAAAAATGCGAAGGGGCCCCGGGCTGCTGACCTCCAGGACGGGCAGGCCCGTCAGGACAAAAGCCGCCACGGCAAAGGCCCCCCCGATCCCCGCACGCAGAAGCGTCAGGCGTCGAATGCGGAGGGCGGGGATGAAGAGAGAAGCCCCGACGAGCCCAAAGAACAGGCCGCGTGTGCAGGCCGGGTACGCCGCCATGAGGGGCGGGATGACCCGGGCGCCGAGCACAATCAGGCCGACCATGCCGGCCAGGAGCGGGCCCAGCAGGCGCCACGGCACCGCTCGCCAGTGGACCGCTGCCCGCTCAAATCGGCCTTGCAGCAGGGCCAGGCCAAACGACACCAGCGAGCTGAGGGCACCGACGAGCGTCTCGTACACGCCGGCGATGAGGGCCATTGTGCCGCCGCTTACTCCCGGAATGACCTCGGCGGTGCCCATGAGGGCGCCGGCGAGGACGTGACGAACGGTGGACGGAACGGAGGAGGACATGCACCGGGCGGGGCGGTAGAGAAACGGTGCGGCGCGGGAGACGCTTAGTCGAGGTCCAGCAGCTGCCGCACCGTGTCGTTCTGATACAGGTCGGGATAGACGCGCTGGAATTCGTCCTTTTTGTCGGGGTCGAGCCGAAAGGCCGTTTTCAGGGAGTGGAGGCTTTCGTCCGCGCGGCCCAGCGCCAGCAGGGCCTTGGCCTGACGAAAGTAGGCGCCGGCGCTGTTGGGGGCCACCTCCAGCGCCTGCTGATAGGCCTCCAGGGCCTGCTCGGGGCTCTGATCTTCAAGGAGGGCCTCGGCGTATCCGATCCAGGCGTGCTCGTTGGTCGCGTCGAGGCGCACGGCCTCCTGATAGGCGGATTGGGCCTCGTCTACGCGCCCGGCCTTGAACGCGCAGTCGCCCCGGGCGGTCCAGAATTTTGGCGCGCTCGGGTCCAGGTTGATGGCATAGCGGAAGCATTCGAGCGCCTCGGAGAATTTTTCCTCCGCGTCGAAACAGCAGCCGAGTCCGTACCAGGCCTCGGGATAGGTTGAGTCCTCGTCGAGGGCGCGCTCGTAGTAGCGGCGGGCCGCGTCGAAGTGCTCCTGTTCTTCGTAGGCGAGGGCCAGGTTGTAGTACGTCGGCGCGTCGGGGCCCTCCAGGTCCAGCACCTGTTCGTAGCTTTCGATGGCTTCCGCAAACGCCCCCATGTTGGCCTGCGCGTTCCCGCGGTTGTAGTAGGCGGAGGCAAACTCGTCGTCGATGGCGAGGGCCATGTCGTAGCTGTCGACGGCGTCCTCGAAGCGGCCCATGCGGTTCAGTACAATGCCGCGGTTGTACCACGCATCGGGCGAGTAGGGGGCGAGGTCGATGTGGCGGTCGTAGGCCTCGATGCTGTCCTCGTTGCGTCCAAGCTGGTCGTAGCAGTAGCCGAGTTCGTACCAGACCTCGGGGTGTTCGGGATCGATCTCCGCGCACTGCTCAAACGCGGCCACCGCCTCGTCGAGGCGGTCGGCGCGTTCGAGCGTGACGCCCCGGTTGAAGTGAGCTTCGCTGTGTTGCGGGTTCAGCTCCAGCGCCTGTTCGTACGCCTCGAGGGCTTCTTCGGAACGGCCAAGGGTATCGAGCGTGATGGCGCGATTGACGAGCGTCTCCGGGTCGATGGGGTTGAGCTCCAGGGCCTTGTCGTAGGCCGTCAGCGCCTCGTGAGGACGGCCCAGGTGGCTCAGGAGGATGCCCCGTCGCATCCACCCATCGGACTGGTTCGGGTGAAGCTCCAGGAGGTGATCGATTACGTCCAGGGCCCGCTCAAACTCCTCGCGCTCAAAGTGAAAGGTTGCAATCTCCTCCAGGTCGCTAGAGTCGAAATACCCGGAGGGGTTCTCCTCGTACGCAGCCACGAGTTCCCGAAGGTGGGCCTCGTAGGACGAATCCTCAGGATCGTCGAAGTCAAAGGGGCTCATGTCACGCCGGGCCGTAGTTCGTAGGACGCGCGAGATGCACGACAAAAGGAACGAAACGAAGGTGGGGAATAACCAGAGGGGACGCTTCCCAGTATAACTTTGTAGCGGCGGCACTTGCAACACGAAGCGAGCCGCCGCCTCCTTTTCCGCGGTCCCCATTCACGCTGCGCATTCCATGTTGCTACTTACGTTTGAAGGCATTGACGGGAGCGGCAAAAGCACGCAGGCCCGTCGCCTTAGCGAGTTCTTACAAGCAGAAGGGCACGACACGCTCGTAGTGCGGGAACCGGGGGGCACCGCCTTGTCCGAGCAGGTGCGGACCGTTCTGTTGGAGCCCGACTTTAACGTCCATCCGATGGCAGAGTTGCTTCTGTTTTCGGCGGCGCGGGCACAGCTCGTCGCGGAGCGCATTCGGCCCGCGCTGGACGCCGGGCGCATCGTGATTTGTGATCGCTTTTACGACTCCACGACCGCGTACCAGGGGGCGGGCCGCGGCGTGGCCGACCCCGACTGGCTTCAGGACTTCCACCAGCGGGTCACCGGCGGCCTGACACCGGACCGAACGTATCTGGTGGAGGTGGACGTCGACACGGCCCAGGCCCGGCGGCGCCGAGACGGAGCCCCCAACGACCGAATGGAGGACGCCGGAGAGGACTTCTACAGGCGGGTTGCCGACGCGTATGACAACCTTGTCGCCTCCGCCCCCGAGCGGTTCGTGCGCCTTGACGGCCGTCGTTCCATCGAGGCCCTCCACGAGGACGTCAAGGCCGACGTGCGGGCCCTGCTCGACGCACACGGAACCCCCCTTTCGAGCACTGGTTCATCCGATACATAGTACGCGCTCGATTCTTCTTTCGGGCGCGCTGGTCTCTGCTCTGTCGAACGAAGTCGCGGTCCGAATGTCGACGCTTCCGCAGCAAAAGCTGGACGAGGTGCGGTCTATCTTTCAGGCGTTCCTGAAGAAGCGCAACAAGCGCCAGACGCCCGAGCGGTTTGCCGTTCTGGAAGAAATCTACAAGACCGACGATCACGTTGATGCCGATGAGCTCTACGTGCGTCTGAAGCAGGACGGCACCCGAGTGAGCCGCGCCACGGTCTACAACACACTGGAGCTGCTGTTGGAGTGCGACCTGGTGGTGCGTCATCAGTTTGGGAAAAACCAAGCCAAGTACGAGCGGGCCTACAGCTACTGGCAGCACGACCACCTCATCTGCATGGACTGCAACGAGTTGCTCGAATTTTGTGACCCGCGCCTGCAGAGCATTCAGGAGATGGTGGCCGACATCTACGAGTTCGACATCAAGCATCACTCGCTGAACATGTACGGCCACTGCATGCGCGAGGACTGTCCCAACCGGGCCGAGATGGAAGCCGAGGAAGACGCGGAGGCCGCTGAGGCATAGACGCGCTCCGCCAGATCGCACCTAGAAAGGCGCGTCGTCCTCGAACGAGCCGCCGCTTCCGTCGCCGCCCGGCGGCCCGCCGGCATTTCCGCCGGGAGCGGGCGGCCCACCCGGCGCCGAGTCGCCTCCGCTTTGGTCGTACTGCGTCGTGAGGTTTTCGAAACGGGCGTACTGGTCCACAAAGGCCAGCTCCACAGTGCCAATCGGGCCGTTGCGCTGCTTGCCGATGATAATTTCGGCGATGCCCTCCGTGGAGTTGCCCTGCTCGTCAACCGTAATGCCGTAGCGTTCCGCGCGGTAGATGAAGGCCACCACGTCGGCGTCCTGCTCGATGGAGCCGCTCTCGCGAAGGTCGGCCAGCTGGGGGCGTTTGTCGCCGCCCCGGTTTTCGACGCCGCGGTTGAGCTGGGAGAGGGCGATGACGGGAATGTCGAGCTCCTTTGCCAGTCCCTTTAGCGACCGCGAAATGTGGGCGATCTCTTGCTCCCGGTTGGCGCCGCTGCGCAGGTTGGTCCCGCTGGCCTGCATGAGCTGCAGGTAGTCGACCACAACGAGGCCGATATTGTGCTCGGCCACCAGGCGACGGCACTTGGCCCGCAGCTCCAGCACGCTCAGGCCTGGCGTGTCGTCGATAAAGATGTCCGCTTCGCTGAGCGCCCCGGCCGCCCGCGCCAGGCGCTGCCAGTCGTCGTCCTTCATGCGGCCCATGCGCGCCCGATGGGCGTCCACGCGGGCCTCGGACGTGAGCATGCGCTGGGCAAGCTGCTGCGCGCCCATCTCCAGCGAAAAGACCGCCACCCCCGTCGAGTCCTTCGGGTGCGTGGCCGCATTCTGGGCACAGGCCAGCGCAAAGGCCGTCTTGCCCATGGAGGGCCTGGCAGCGACGATGATCAGGTCCGACGACTGCCAGCCGCTCGTCATGTCGTCGAGCTTGTGGAAGCCGCTGGGCACCCCCGTAATGCCGGTGTTCTGCCCGTGGATCGTTTCTAGGCGCTCCAGGGTGTCTTTCACCACCTCGTTCATCGGCGCGGCGGCCTTGCGGAGCTGCGAGTCGGAGATCTGAAAGATCTTGCTCTCCGCCTCGTCCAGCAATTCGAAGGCATCGGCGCCGGAGTCGTACGCCTTGCCCACGAGGGTGGTCATCGTTTCGATCATCTTGCGGAGCAGCGACTTCTCCGCGATAATGCGGGCGTGGTACTCCACGTTGGCCGCCGAGGCGACCTGCGTGGTCAGCTCCGTCAGGTAGTACGAGCCGCCCACGTCCTCCAGGTGGTCGCGCCGCTTGAGCTCCTCGGTCAGCGTCACCAGGTCCACCGGATTGCCCCGCTCGAAGAGGCTGATGATGGCCTGATAGATTTTCTGGTGCTTGTTGCTGTAGAAGGCGTCCTCGGGGAGGACCTCAATGGCCTGTGGAATGGCCTCCCGCTCGATGAGCATGGCACCCAGCACCGACTTTTCGACGTCGACGGCCTGGGGCGGCACCCGTCCCGATTGCTCGTGGACCTCCTGGGCCTGCTGGCGACGGCGGTCGCTCTCCCGGCCCCGCATCTTGTCAAGCGGGTACGAGGACTGCGAGCCGTCGTCGATGCTAAATCGTTGGGAGTCCGAGGCGTCGTTGTCAGCCATAGGGCGGGGCGCAGGCGTTCACCAGGAAGCGCGCGGAAGCGGGCGTTAGCTCTCCTCCGTTAACTGGTCGTAGCGGGTGCGGAGGAGCTTCACGTCCTCCCACGTGGGCCGCTTCCACTGCGAGTTGCGGAGGAGGGCGGCGGGGTGGTAGGTCACCATCAGCGGAATGCCGTAGAAGTCGTGCTCCTTGTCTCGCAGATTCGAGAGGGAGGAGCTGCGGTCCAGAAGCGTGTTGCCGGCCACCTTGCCGACCGCCAGAATGATTGCAGGGCGGATCAGTTCGATCTGCTTGTAGAGGAGCGGCAGGTGGGCGTCGATTTCCTCTTCGTGGGGGTTGCGGTTTCGGGGCGGGCGGCTCTTGAGGATGTTGGTAATGTAGACCTCCTCGCGGCGGAAGTTGATGGCGTCCAATATCTTATCGAGAAGTTGTCCGGCCCGACCGACGAACGGTTCGCCCTCCTTGTCCTCGTCGCGTCCGGGCGCCTCGCCGATGATGACGAGGTCGGCCTCAGGGTCGCCGACGCCAAAGACGGGGTTCTCGCGGTCCTCGTCGATGGGGACGAGCACGGTGTCCCGAAGATAATCTTCCACCGCGTCCAGCGTGTCGGCGTCCTTGTAAGGGGCGTCGTCGGGGATCAGGGCGTTGATGCGCTCCCAGGGCGGGAGCGTGGGGTCGTCTTCGGGCGGACGGGTGGGGTTGCCGAACAGGTCCTTGTTGGGCATGGAGTCGTCGGAGGCGTCGTCGGAAGGGGATGATGCGGGGGAGGGAGTGTCGGGGGCTGTGTCGAGCGGAAGCAGGTCGCCGTAGACAGCCCGTTCGTGCTCGAGGAGGCTCCGCAGATCACGGAGGAGGGCGCGCATGGCGAAGGTACGGTCGGTTACGAGGAGGGGGCGCTGTGGGGTGCCGCGACCCGGTCGAGAAGAGCATCGGCCACTGCCGACTTCGACATCAGAGGGAGGTCCTCCTCGGTCCCGTCTCGTCCGATCAGCGTCACGCGATTGGTGGACGGGCCAAAGCCGGCGCCCTCTTCCGTCGGGTTGTTCAATACGATCCAATCCAGGTTTTTATCCGACAGTTTCCGGCGGGCGTTGGCGAGGCCCTCGTCGGTTTCCAGCGCAAAGCCCACGAGGGTTTGCTCCTCGCGTTTGTGTTCGCCGAGGGTTTTCAGGATATCGGGCGTGCGGCGCAGGCGGAGGGTGAGGTCGCTCGCATCCTTCTTCCGCTTCGAAGCGGACGGGTCGGCGGGCGTGTAGTCGGCGACGGCGGCGGCCATGAGCACGAGATCCGTGGTGCCGCGGCGGGCCTGTACGGCCTCGTGCATGTCCTCGGCGGTCTCCACGCGCACCACCTCGTCCATTCCTGCGGGCGGGTCCAGCGCGGTGGGGCCGGTCACGAGCGTCACCGTGGCCCCGCGGCGGGCGGCGGCTCCGGCGAGGGCGTAGCCCATGGTGCCGGTTGATCGGTTGGTGAGGACGCGGACGGGGTCGAGGGGCTCCTGGGTGGGGCCAGCCGTCACCAGCACACGCATGCCGTCGAGGGACGCCGTTGAGGGCGCATCGGGTGATGCGTCCCGGGGGGCAAGCAGGGTCGCGACCCGATCGCAGATGGCCTCCGGCTCGGGCAGGCGGCCCTGTCCCTCCAGGCCGCTGGCCAGCTCGCCGTGGGCAGCCGGCATCACCGTGTAGCCGATCGCGCGCAGGCGCTCCAGGTTGTCCTGTGTGGTGCGGTGGCGATACATCTCGCGATCCATTGCCGGGCACACCAGCAGGGGGCAGCGGGCCGAAAGGGCCGTGGCTGTGAGCATCGAGTCGCAGAAGCCGTGGGCCAGCTTGGCGATGGTCTGGGCCGTGGCGGGGGCCACCACAAAGAGGTCCGCCCACTCGCCCAGCGTGACGTGCTGCGTCCACGAGCCCTCCTCGTTCTCGGGAAAGATCTCGGTGAGCACCTCGTGCTCCGAGAGGGTGCCCAGCGTGAGGGGAGACACGAACCGTTCCGCGTCGGGGGTCATGAGGACCCGCACATCGGCCCCCGCCCGCTTGAACAGCCGCACGAGGGGCGCGGCCTTGTAGGCCGCAATGCTGCCCGTAACGCCGAGGAGAAGCTGGGTCCCGGAGAGGTTGGGCGGAGGGGAGGGACTCATCGCAGCACGCGATCGTGGGGCAGAACCAAAAAATCCGGTCGACGATCGCGCCTGTGCCCGGTGAGGGGAACAGGCCGTAGACCGCCGGCCGGATCTAGAGCCGTGGAGGGAGGGCCTACTGGCCCGGCAGGCCTACTCGTCAGGCTTCCGGTAGTAGAGCTTGTCTTCACGGAAGTCCTCGATTGCAATCTCCGTCGGTTCGGGTCTTTTCTCGTATTCGAGGGAGATCTTCTCCTGCTCCTCCTTCATGCGCACGTCTTCCATTTCGGGGCCAAAGCCCTCGAAGTAGGAAAGCTTTTCCTCGAGCTCGGAGCGCGTGTCGGAGGCAACCTGTCGCGAGCGTTTCGAGAGGATGGCCACCGTCTCGTAGAGGTTGCCGGTTTTTTCGGCCAGCTCGTCGACGTCGAGCGTTTCAATTGCCATAGTCGGAACGTCAGTCTACACGGGAAAAGGCAGCGAGTCACTCTCGTAGAAACTGGCGGATGCGGGTCAAGGTTTCCTCCACGGCCGCGTCGAGGTCGTCGTTGACCACGACATCATCAAAGGCGTCGGCGCGCTCGAGTTCGCGGTCGGCGCGGGCGAGGCGGGCGCGCAGGGCATCGGAGTCTTCGGTGCCCCGTTCGCGCAGGCGACGGCGCAGTTCGGAGCGGGAGGGGGGCGCGATAAACAGGACGAGGGCGTTGTCGCCAAAGGCCCGCTTCACGTTCAGGGCCCCGTTCACGTCGATGTCGAGCAGCACCGGTCCATTCTGGGCCTTTGCTTCGATTTCGGAGCGGAGCGTGCCGTAGAACCGGCCGGGGTATACCTCCTCGTACTCCAGCAGGTCGCCGCTTTCGATTTGGGCCTCAAACTCCTCCGTCGAGAGGAAGTGGTAGTCCTCGCCGTCCGTTTCGTCGGGGCGAGGCGGGCGCGTGGTGGCCGAGACGGAAAACGACATGTGGGGCATCGCCTCGAGCACGCGGTGGGCGATGGTGGTTTTGCCGGCGCCACTGGGGGCGGTAAGAACGACGACGCGGGGGGCGGGCATAGGGGTGGGGGCTACTCCACGTTGCGAATCTGCTCCTTAATCTTTTCGATCTCCTCTTTCATCTGCACGGCGTGGCGCGAGATCGTTTCGTCGTTGGCCTTCGCGCCGATGGTGTTGGCCTCGCGGTGGATCTCCTGGGTCACGAACTTGAGTTTGCGTCCGGAGGGGGCGTCACTGGTGAGTGCCTCTCGAAACATGGTGAGGTGGGAGCGAAGGCGGACGCACTCCTCGGTGACATCGAGCTTGTCGGCCAACAGGGCCATCTCGGTCTCCAGGCGGTCCGGATCGATGCGGTCGTCCTCGATCAGTTCGCCCAGACGCTCGCGAAGACGCTCCTGCCGCTCCGCCACGCGCGTGGGGGCCCGGCCCTCGATGGCGTCGAGGTGGTCCCTGATGGCCTCGATCCGGTGGGCCAGGTCGTCGTGCAGGGCGGCGCCCTCGTCGGCGCGCATCGCCTGCAGGGCCTCGATGGCAGCATCCAGGGCCTCAAGGACCACCGGCCACGCCCGCTGAATCTGGGCCGCCTCGCGCTCCTCCTCGGCGGCAAAGATGTCGTCGAAGTGTAGCAGGTGGTCGAGGCGGACCGGCTGCTTGATTTGGGCGGCCGCGCTGAGGCGCTCCAGGCGCTGTTTGTAGCGCATCGCGGCGTCCGCGTCCAGGGCGACGGGGTCGTCGTCGGAGGGGGCGGGCTCTACGTCGATGTCCACGTCGATCTGGCCGCGTTCAAAGGCGTCCTCCACGCGCGAGCGCACCTCGGCCTCCGCCTCGCCCATGGGGTCGGGCAGGTGGACGTAGACGTTGAGGTGGCGCTTGTTGGTGGAGCGGAGCTCCACGGTGGCGGCGCCGGCGTCGCCGCGGGCGTGGCCTCGCCCAAAGCCCGTCATGCTGTGAATCATAGGAGGTAAGGACGGCGAGCGAAGAGCGGGAGAGGACCGGGGAAACAGAAAAAGCCGAGCGGGCGGGCTCGGCCGGGCGCCGGGGCCATTCCCGGCGCGTTGCGTGTTGTGGCTGGCGGAGGGGGAGGGATTCGAACCCTCGGTACCGCAAGGCGGCACACTCGCTTTCCAGGCGAGCACCTTCGACCACTCGGTCACCCCTCCGGGAAAAGGGCGATTCTGGACTGGGGCTGTGGCGGGGGGACCACCAAGCCAAAATCGCCAACCCAAAAATTCTATACGTCCATGATGCGTTCCTTCTTCTTCTCGAGTAGCGTGTCCACCTGCTCCGTGTGGGCGTCAGTGATTTCTTGCAGGTCCTCCTCGGCCGCGTAGCGCACATCTTCGGACAGGTTCTCCTCGTCGACGACGTGCTGTATCTCGTTTTTGGCGTCGCGGCGGATGTTGCGCACCGAAATTTTGGCTTCCTCGGCGCGCTCGCGGGCCGTTTCGGCGAGTTCTTTGCGGCGTTCCTCGGAGAGAGGAGGAACGGGAATGCGAATTTTTTCCCCGTCGTTGTTCGGGTTGAGGCCCAGGTCGGCCTTCAGAATGCCCTTTTCAATGTCCTTGAGCGCGTTCGCGTCGAACGGCTGGACGACGAGGAGGTCGGCCTGCGGGGCACTTACGCTAGCAACCTGGTTGAGCGGTGTCTGAGAGCCGTAGTAGTCCACCATCACGTTGTCGAGCATGGAGGGGGAGGCGCGCCCGGCACGAATCGTTTTTAACTCGGAGCGGAGGTAGGAAACCGCCTCTTCCATCCGCTCGTCAGCATCGTCCAGAAGGTCCTGTATTGGGTCGTCGGGCATGAGACGGGGCAGTCGGTGAGACGAGAACGTGTGGAGCAGAGTCCTTACGCCGGCACGCGCTCCGCCGAGACATCCGCTTCATCCCAATGCACGCGGGTGCCCACGGTTTCTCCTTCCAGCAGCCGAACCAGATTGCCGGACTCGGCCATGTTGAACACGACGATTGGCATCTGCGACTCCTGGCAGAGCGTGAGGGCGGTCATGTCCATCACGCGCAGATCGCGCTGGATGACCTCGCGTCCGTGAATCCGCCGGAAGCGCTCGGCAGCGTCGTCCTCCTCGGGGTCGGCCGTAAAGATGCCGTCGACGCGCGTGCCCTTCAGGATGACATCGGCGTCGATTTCGAGACCGCGCAGTGCCGCGGCCGTATCGGTGGTAAAGTATGGGTTTCCGGTGCCGGCGCCGAAGATCACGACGCGTCCCTTTTCAAGGTGGCGGATGGCCCGGCGCCGGATAAACGGCTCGGCGATTTCTTCCATCTTGATGCTCGACTGCAGGCGAGTCACGAGGTCGACCTGCTCTAGGGCGTCCTGCAGGGCCATGCCGTTGATCATCGTGGCCAGCATGCCCATGTAGTCGGCGTGGGCGCGGGTCATGCCCTTCATTGCGCTCTCCACGCCCCGAAAGATGTTGCCGCCGCCGATGACGACGGCCACTTCGGCCCCGCGGTGGACCGCGGCACGCACCTCGTCGGCGTACATGCGCAGCACGGACTCGTCGATGCCGAATTCCCGATTGCCGCCCAGCAGGGCCTCGCCACTCAGCTTAAGGAGAACGCGCTGATAGTGCAGGTCCGAGTCGGGGGCAGGGCCGGGGGCGCTCATGTGACGGACGGATGGGAGGATGGGAGGGGCGGCGTACGTCGGGGCCGCGGCACGCCAGACGCGGCACGCACGGCTCCGGAGGAGGGGGCCGACAGGCGCTCCGCGTTAGTCGCCGAGGGCGTAGCGCACGAAGTGATGCACCGAGAGGCCGGCGTCGTCGAGCATCTCCTGGACGGACACGGAGGAGTCTTTTACAAAGGCCTGCTCCAGCAGCACGTGGTCTTCGAAGAAGCGTTCGAGCTTCCCTTCCACGATCTGATCGATGACGTGCTCGGGTTTGCCTTCGTTGATGGCCGACTCGCGAGCCACGTCTTTCTCCTCTTCAATGACGTCCTCGGGCACCTCGTCTCGGGTGACGGCAATGGGATCGAGGGCGGCGACCTGCATGGCCACGTCGCGGCCGGCCTCTTCGACGTCCCCGTCGCCGGCGACGTCCACCAGCACGCCCAGCTTTGAGCCGGGGTGGATGTAGGAGAGAATCTGGCCGTCGTCGCTTTCCAGGAGCTCAAAGCGGCGGAGGGCCAGCTTCTCGCCAATCTTGCCGGTCAGGGCCACGAGCTCGTCCTCGATCGTGGCGTCGCCGTCGTAGGTCAGGGCCTTTGCCGCGTCAAGGTCGGCGGGGCGTTCCTCCAGAACCCGATCCGCGACGGTGGTGGCAAACGTCTGGAAGTCGTCGTTGCGGGCCACGAAGTCGGTTTCGCAGTTGATCTCCACGATGGCACCGGCGCGTCCATCGTCGGCGACAGACGTAACGACCAGGCCCTCGTCGGCCTCCTTGGCGGCCCGGTCCGAGGCAACCTCCTGGCCCTTCTTCCGGAGGATGCTTACGGCCTCGTCGAAGTCCCCGTCGGCCTCCTGCAGGGCCTCTTTGCAGTCCATCATGCCGACGCCGGTGGCGTCGCGCAACTCCTTTACTTGCTGGGCGGAAATGCTCATGTCAATTGGGACGGAATCGTCGGGTCCAAAAATGTGCGGGTACGAAAGTGGAAGGACTTCCTAGGCGGCGGCCTTCTTGTTGGCCTCCTGCTGCATCTTGCGTTCGTGAAGCCCCTCCTTGATTGCCTCGGTAATGGTGGAGGCCACCAGTTCGATGGAACTGAGGGCATCGTCATTGACCGGGATCGGGTGGTCGACGTTTTTCGGGTTTCCGTTGGTGTCGACCATCGCGATGATGGGAATCCCCAGGTTGTTCGCCTCACTCACGGCAATTTCTTCCCGCTTGACGTCAACGATGAAGATGGCGCCGGGCAGGGTGGCCAGGTCGCGGATGCCCCCGAGCGTCGTTTCGAGCTTCTCATGCTCGCGGAGCCGCATCAGCTTCTCCTTCTTCTTGAGCTTGTCGAGGGTCCCATCCCGCTCCATGCGCTCAATTTCTTCCATGCGGCGGATGGACTTCCGGATCGTCTGGAAGTTGGTCATGGTGCCGCCCAGCCAGCGGTCGACCATGTGCGGCATGCCCGCGTCCTCGGCGTGCTCGCGGACAATGTCCTGGGCCTGTTTCTTGGTGCCGGCAAACAGAATTTTCTTGCCCCGCCGGGCGAACCGCTTGGCCGCTTCTGCGGCCTCGTCGAGCAGGACCTGCGTTTGCATCAGGTCGATGATGTGGATGTTGTTCCGCTCCATGAAGATGTATTTCTCCATGCGCGGATTCCACCGGCTGGTGAGGTGCCCGAAGTGGGCACCGGCCTTCATCAGTTCCTCGATGGTGGCGCGGTGGGAGGCATCGCCCTCGCTGTCGTCCTCCGCGTCTGCATCAGACGCACTGGAGCTGCCGTCTGCCTCGGGCGATGGGTCCTCGTCGGAGGGGCCGTCCGTCTCAGGGGCGTCCGCCTCAGGGGCGTCCGCGGACGGCTCGTCGTTGGGTTCGTCGGGAGTTTGCGTAGGGGTCTCGTCGGCCATAGAAGGAATTGAACTGAATGGGTGTTGGGTTTAGGCTACTACGACCGTCGCCTGCGCAGCGAAACCGCGGCTTGCGATCAGGGCGGAGGAGACCGGGCGCGTGAGAGCGTGCACTTCTGCTCTACACCCGTGCTCCGCCGCTTTCAACGACAAGCGCAGTCAACCCACTGTCGCATCGGGCCGTATGGTTTTTTTGAGTGTGGAATGGGGACGGTGGAGTGCGGAACGGTCGTCCGCCGCACACTCCAGCATCCGCATTCGGAAGTCGCTTACCGCTTGCTGTACTGGCTCTTCTTCCGGGCGCCGGGCTGGCCGTACTTCTTGCGCTCCTTCATGCGGTCGTCGCGCGTAAGGTAGCCCGCGTCGCGGAGCGCGGCATGCAGCTCTTCATCGTACTCCACGAGTGCCCGGGCAATGCCCAGCTGAATGGCTTCGGCCTGTCCCGTGAGGCCGCCGCCGGAGGCGTTGACCTTCACGTTGAACTGGCCCAGTGTGTCGGTCACGTCAAACGGCTGGTCGAGGGAGCGACGGCGCCAGGGGTTCGGGAAGTACTCTTCGGCGTCCCGGCCATTGACGACGAAGCTAGACCCATCGCCCGGGCGGAGGTACACCCGTGCCGTGGAGGTCTTGCGTCGGCCGATGGCCTGGTACTGCGTGATCTTAGGCATAACGACAACTCAGTTCTTCGAAGGAGGGTGTCGGCGAAGGCGGGGGCGGCGGGCTACGCCGTGTCCAAGGGCTTCGGCTGCTGGGCGTCGTGCGGGTGGTCGGGGGCAGCGTATACCTTGAGCTTCTTGAACATGTCGCGCCCCAGCGGGCCATTCGGGAGCATGCCCTGCACGGCGCGCTTGATGATTTTTTCCGGCCGGTCTTCGCGGACCTCCTCGGGCGACTCGGTCTTGTCGCCGCCGGGGTAGCCGCTGTAGTTCATGTAGGTTTTGTCCTGCTCCTTCCGACCGGTAAACCGGACCTTGTCGGCATTCGTTACGATGACGAAGTCGCCGGTGTCCATGTGGGGGGTGTACGTCGGCTTGTGCTTGCCTCGGAGCACGCGGGCGATGCGGGAGGCAAGGCGCCCCACCACCTGGTCGGTGGCGTCCACCACGTACCAGTCGTGCTCGATATCGTCGGGGGTTGCGCTGAAGGTTTTAAAGCTCTGCGTGTCCATCGGGCCGGGCGTTTCAGGTTTGAAAGGGGTGCAGGGCAAAGCCGGTGACAGCGCCCAGGGGGAGCGCCTCGCACCACGCGGGCAAAGCGTGCCGTTACCACGGCTTGCACAGCAGTCAATCTGGCACGTACGAGGCCGTGCCAGGTTTTCGGCGCAGAAGGGATTCCATCAATCTTGATGGAGGTCCGAGGGGTTGATTCACTTATGGATATCGGTTATTTGTTGTAACAGTGCAGTGAAACAAGCAGCCGTTAACATGCACGGCCGCAGGGCCCCGACTTTGTACCAGAGAAAACTGCATCCGTTTTCTCTGGGCGTACTCTCTCGCCACCAGGACCTCCACCATGACGCGTCCCACGTCTCATCTCGAGTCTGTCCTCGACCGCCTTCCCTTCTCGGTCGACGACACGGAAGCCGCAAACGAGGCGTATCGGCGGTGGATAGATCGTCAACACCCCAAGGACAAGCGTCTGGTAGACATGTGGACGTACTGCTACGTCTCCCGCTACTTTCTTTCGAAGTCAACGGCGGGCGACATCCGGTCGGCAGCCGACGCCGATAAGCTTCAGTCGAAAACGTACGAGAAGATCGAGAACAAGCGCGAAAAGGTGCGCAATCCAGATCGATATGCGCACTGGGTGAGCGTCGTCTGCAAAAATGCCTTTCTGAACTACGTGCGGCGCCGCCGGGTCGCCGAGTCGGTCGATGCAGAGGGCGGCCCGACCCTCGTGTCGAAGACGACCTCCACAGTCGCCGACATGGGCTTCGTGAAAGAGACGCTCGTTGACGCAATCGACCAGCTGCCAAACTACCTCCAGGAACCGGCGCGACTGTATTTTCTGGAGCACAAAGACTTTGAGGAAATCAGCGATGAGATTGAGAAGCCCGTTCCAACGGTCCGCACCTACAAGCACAAGGCCACGAAACGGCTCCGAAAAAATGACCGCCTCCGAGAGTACGTGGACCGGCTCGACGTGTAGAGCGGGAATTTTGTGAAATGCAGATCTGGTTCGTTATGGCGACGCCTTCGATGTGTCATCCGGTCCAAGAAAAAGATGCTGTAGAGAACCCGCCGGTCGGTCGGTACCGGCTGCGTGCCACTGTGATCATGGAAAGAATCCGCTTCAGGACTATTCCTTCGTTTCTTACTACGGTCCTGGCGTGGAGCAATTCAGTGAGCACCTCGATCATTTCGTCTTTTAAACGTTTGTCGGCTCAGCACCCCCCTGCTCATGGAGAATGTTGAAGAGCAGATCTTGGCGTACCCGCACCGCTCGCAAGAGGAGCAGCGGAAGATCGAACTCTTTGTCGAGAATCACCCGAAGTGGGCCCCGCTCCTCCGGGACGTACGGACCCTCGAAGGATTTGCACGGGCCCGGCAGGAGCGAGACAGCGATCCTACGGAGGCGCTCCTCGCAACCTATGTGACGGTGCGGCACCTGCATCCAGAGGAGATCCCACCGGCACTCGAATCAGCCTTTCGCCGGCTGGGGGCCCGGATTGAAGGCGATGAGGAGCTTCGTCGCCGGGCCGAGGTTATGCAGCGGCGCCTGGAGGCGGCCGAGGCGGAGATCGATCCCGTAGCGCAGTTCGAGGCGCTAACGGGACACTCCCTTTCAGAAGACGTCGCGGAGGAGCCAGACACGTTCGCGACGGCCCCCGTCCCCGCAAACGAGCGCACCAATGGGGCCCGGTCCTCGAATGGGGGAGGCATGCTCGACACAGTTCTACACCTTGGGTCACCGACCTGGTGGGTGGGGGCCGCCATCGCACTCCTGCTCGGTGGGTACGGCGTGCTTTACGGCATCAGCGTCGCAACGCAGTCGCCCCTCGATCGCCTCGCTGCCGTAGATGTAAGCGAGCAGGTGCTCGAAAGCTACCCACAAACCAACACCCGGGGGCCGTCCTCAGAGACGGAAGAGACGGACGCGGCGCAGCCGCAAGAGCTTTACCTGGAGGCCTTGTCGGCGCTCCGTACGGCGCGCACTTCAACTCTCGGCCTCTTTCCCGAATACGACGATAAGAAGGTGGCCCGGGCCGACCGTCTCCTCCGCGATGTCGTGGAGGAAGAGGACGACGATTCGTTTTTGGCACTCGAGGCGCGGTTCTACCTCGGAAAAGCGCTTCTCGCTCAACGAAAGGTCGAAGAGGCCCAGGGAGAATTCCAGGCCGTCGTGCAGGGTGACGGGCGCCAGGCTGAAGAGGCCCAGAGAATTCTTGAGGCGCTCTCAGATGCGTCCGCCGCATCGGAATAGGCTGGCCCGGGAACTCGTCCTCTCTGCAGGCCGGACCTACGCGTAGGTGTTGAGCATCACCGGCATGATGAGCATGAGGATGTCCTCGTCCTCGGCTTGCTCTCGGGGCAGCACAATGCCGGCGCGGTTCGGGGAGCTCAGCTCAAAGACCACCTCGTCGCTCTCCACGTTGCTGAGCACCTCTGTGAGGTACTCCGAGTTGAAGCCGATTTCCATGTCCTCGCTGTCGTAGTCGCAGTGGATCGTTTCCTCGGCTTCGCTGGAGCGCTCTACGTCCTCGGCAGAAATCGTAATGGTGTCGGCCGTGATGCCGAGCCGGATCTGATTGGTCATGCTTGAGGAGTACAGCCCCACGCGCTTCACGGCGTTCAGCATGTCCTCCCGGTTGACCACGAGGTTGCGGTCATTCTCGTCGGGAATGACGGCCTCGTAGTTCGGATATGTCTCGTCGATGAGTCGAGCAAGGACCCGGGCGTTCTCGAAGTCGAATGCGACGTGCCCTTCGTCGACCCGAATGGTGCAGACCTCGTCCTCCTCCACAATGCGTCCGGCCAGCTTGGTGGCCTTCTCCGGAACGATGAAATCGACGGACGTTCCGGCCTGCAGCGACGGCAGGTCGAGCTTCACGAGCCGGTGGCCGTCGGTGGCCACGACGCGCGTTTCGTCCGCCTCCATCTGGAAGTAGACGCCCATCATGGCGGGGCGCAGGGCGTCCTGACTGACCGCAAAGGCGGTCTTGTCGATGGTGCGCTTCAGGAGGCCGCCCTCTACGTTGATCTCGTGCTGGCCGTCCAAGTCCGGCAGCTCCGGATAGTCGGCCCCATCGTGGCCGACCATCTTGTAGTGGCCCTGGTCGGTCTCCATGCGAATCTCGAAGTCACTGTCCGCCGAAAACTCGATCGGCAGGTCCGGCAGGGCGCGCAGAGTGTCAAGGAGCCGCTGGGCCGGAACAGCGATGGGCGTGCTCTCCGGCGTACCATTCGTTTCGAACTGGACCGGCACGGTTTGGAGAATTGAGATCTCAAGGTCCGTAGCGCTCAACCGAAGCGTGTCGCCCTGGCGCTCAAACAGGATGCACTCCAGGATCGGCATCGTGCTCTTTGAGGGAACGGCACGGTTAACCGTGTTGAGCGCCTCAAGAAGATCGGCGCTGGAAGCAGTAAATTTCATGGCGTCGATCGGGTCGAGTCCGTAGCAGGTGTCGAAAAAAGAACCGGTCCCCGGCAGGCAGTCCTCTACGAAGAAGTGACACGGGGGATCCGCCGCGCAAACGAGGCTTCAGGATGGCGACCGGGCCTCCAGGGCTACCGTGAGCGGAGCTCGATCTTCCGTTCGATCTCTTCCACGGTGGCCCGGAACTGCTCGTCCGTCTCCATCCGCTCCTCCACGGTGTTGTTGGCGTGAATGACGGTAGAGTGGTCTCGCCCCCCGAAGTGCAATCCGATGGTTTTGAGGGAGTGCTGGGTACGGTGTTTGCAGAAATGCATCGCAATTTGGCGGGCGCGGACGACCTCCCGCTTTCGGGTCTTGCCGCGCACCTGTTCCTCCTCGATGTTGAGGTGCGTGCAGACGATGCGCTGGATTTCCTCAATGGTAAGGTTGGACTGCTTCTCCTCCATGAGATCGTGCAGCACCTCCTTGGCCAGGGGCAGGTCGAGGTCGCGCTGATGGAGCGTGCTGTGGGCAAGCAGGCGGATAAGGGCCCCCTCCAGTTCACGAATGTTGCTCTTCACGTTGTGAGCGATGAACTCGATCACGTCCGGCGACAGGTCAATCCCGTCGTCCGCGGCCTTGCGCTCCAGGATGGTCACGCGGGTGTCGAAGCCTGGTGCCTGCACATCGGCCGAGAGGCCCCACTGAAACCGCGATAGCAGCCGCTCCTCAATGCCCTCGATCTCGCGGGGGGGCTGGTCGGCCGAAAGGACGATTTGCTTGCCGGCCTGGTGCAGGGCATTGAAAATGTGGAAGAACTCCTCCTGGGTCTTCTCCTTGCCGCTGAAAAACTGCACGTCGTCGACGATGAGCACGTCGACCTGGCGGTACAGCATCGAAAACTCGCTGATGCGATTTTGCTGGATCGACTGCACAAACTCGGTGGTGAACCGCTCACTCGATACGTACAGGACCGTCTTTTCAGAAAAGTGGCGCGCCACATGGTTGCCCACGGCCTGAATCAGGTGGGTTTTTCCGAGCCCCACCCCGCCGTACACCAGAAACGGATTGAAGTGGGTCCCGCCGGGCTCTTTCGCAATCGACCAGGCGGCGCTGCGGGCGAGATCATTGCAGTCCCCCTCGATGAAGCGCTCGAAGGTGTAGCTTTCGTTGAGCTGACTGTCGATGTTGGCGTCCTGAATTCCCGGAATCGCAAAGGGATTCTGGACGGGCGGGGCGGACTCCTCTTCTGCGGAGGAGTCCGAACGAGTGGGGCTGGTGGAGGGCGCCGGGGGATCGGTCGAGGGGGGACCGGATGGGGACGGCTCCGCGCCTGGGGCGTCGGAGGAGGACGTGTTCGACTCGCGGGAGGTTGACGGTGGGGTTCGAGGCTCCTGCTTCGCAGGGCCGGACGGGCCCGTCGCGTCCGAAACGTCCGAGGGCTCCTCGTCGTCGGGCCGCCGGGCCGGAAGCTCCATTGACGCGCCGTCTTCTTCGGTCTCCTGCTCGATAACGACTTCGTAGACAAGGCGCCCGTTGTTTCCAAGCACCCGCGTGACGGTCTTGCGAAGCAGCGAGAAATAGTGCTCCTCCAGCCACTCGTAGTAGAAGCGGCTGGGAAGCTGAATCGTCAGTGTCTTAATTCCGTCGACCTTCTCAAGCGACTGGGCCTTCAGGGGGGCAAACCAGGTCTTGAAGCTCTGCTGACGGACATTGTCACGGATAATCTCCAGGCACTCGTCCCATACGTGCTCGGCAGACGTATCCATGTCCAGGTTGAGGTCAGGGCCGCCGGTGTGGTGCGGGCAGCGGACGGCGTGTTCGGGGCAGCAGAAAAGTCTGAGGAAAGGTCGTCCCCTGAGCAGAAAAGCAAGGGACCGCGGAAAATCAGGGCAGCGGAACGGTCGTCATCCACATAAAACCGGGAGGGTTAGGCGTCCTCAATCACTCGGTGTCTCTCTCTTTTGGTTTTCCACAATTTGTACACAAGTTATCAACAAGAAACAACGTCTTGAGCGACAGGGGGTTACGCTTTCAGGGTTTATTGGGCATGGGGGGTGGCCGTGCATGATCGCGCAGGATCCTTGCGAGCGCCGGAGGGAAGACATGTTGTCAACATGTTTCCCACAGCGTGCGGAGTACGGCAGCCACGGGACGCTCTACGCACGCCCACCCTCAGCGTACCGCACGACTCCAGGAGGTTCGCGGTCGGCATGGGAGCCAGCGCGCAGTCTGGCCCTGGGGCACGAGGAAGGCGTTAGCCGAAGCGCCGCGCCCTGCTCGGAGGGACAACTCGGGCTCACGAACGATAATGACTGCCCCCGGAAACATCAAGGAAACATGGGACTCGAGTGGCGGGGCGCAAAGGACACGTCGCGCCGCCGTGCAATCTTCGGGAGAGGAGGCGGCCTGGAGGGCGGAGGAGGGGGGAACAGGAACCCCCACGATGCAGCAGGCATACCGGATACGCACAGGAAATTCGTCTCGTGCTCGCCGATTGCATCCGAAGCTTCCGACGGCTCATGCTGACGGTCGACATTGCGTCCCTTTCGCCGGGGATCCACCACGTCGAGTTCGCTCCTGCCCCCGAAGAGGTGGACCTCGACCCGTCCATGTTCAGCGACCTCCAGGTGGAGGTTGAGCTGCAGTACCACCGCGACCGGATTCTGGTGAAGATGCAGGCCGCGGCCACCGCCACACTCACCTGCGACCGTACGTTGAAAGAGTACGAGCAGCCGGTGGCGGGGGGCTACAGCCTGCTGTTTGGGCCGCCCGAAATGGTGGGACAGGAGGGCGAAGCATTCGAGGAGGTCCGTCCGCTCACGCCCTCGGACACGGAACTCGACCTTACCGACGTGGTGCGCGACACACTGGTCCTCGCCCTTCCACAGCGCCGCATTGCGCCCGAGGCGGAAGGGGAACCAGTTGAGCGGGTGTTTGGGGCCCCCGCGGAAGAGGAGGAGTCGGATGACCCGGTTGACCCGCGGTGGAGCGAACTTGAGAAGCTGCGCGAGGAGGACCGTGAGGACGAGGAGAACACTCCGGAGGAACGTCAATTTTAGGGAAAACGGTGGGTGCGGGCGAACATGACCCCGCCGCCCCCCATCTTAGAGTGTCCGATCCGTTCCCTCGGGCGCACGCTCCGTGTCTTCCCGTAGGACACGTCCCGTTCATCGATAGATCCGATTGCCATGGCCGTACCGAAGCGACGACACTCGAAGTCCCGCACCCGGAAGCGTCGTTCCACCTATTACAATGAGCTGGAGCCCCCCCAGCTCATGGAGTGCAACAACTGCGGAAATCCGAAGGTCATGCACCGGGCCTGCAAGCATTGCGGGCACTACCGCGGCCGCCAGGTGATTGAGCCGTCCGATGAGTTGATGATGTAGACCGCCCCTCCGGCGTCGCGGCCATCCTACGGGGCCCTTTTTTGTCGGGTCTTCGCTCCGGAAAACGACGCCTGTCCCACGATTGTGGACGCGCACAGCTATGTTTGCGGCGGACCCGGGCTTGCGCTCCAGAGGAGCCCTTGGTTACTCTAATGGGACCGAGCGGCGGGTGCGCTGCTGGGGCGCTCGTTCTTCGGTACGCACGTTTTCGGGACACAGGTTAAACGGCTCGTATGGGATCGCGCATCGCAGTGGACGCAATGGGGGGCGACGACGCCCCGGAAGCGGCCGTAACGGGGGCCTTAAGCGCCTTAGAACACGCCGAGGAGGGCCTCTCCATTCTACTCGTTGGGCCGGAGGCGCGAGTGCAGGACGTGCTCGATGCTCAAGGCGAATCCGTTGATCGGCGTCTTCAGATTCTAGATGCGCCGGACGTGATTGAGATGGGGGATGCCCCCGCCACGGCCGTCAAGCAGAAAACCGAATCATCGATTCACCGCGGCCTTGCTGCCCACCACGACGGCCATGCGGATGCGTTCGTGAGCGCAGGCAACACCGGGGCCATCATGGGCGCCGCCATGTTTATCCTGGGCCGCATTGCGGGTGTGGAGCGACCGTCCATCACAGGCTTCTTCCCGACCCTCCGGGGAACGTCGATTGTGCTCGATGTGGGATCGAACGTCGACTGCAAGCCAAAGCACCTGGTCCAGTTTGCCCGCCTCGGCACCGTCTACGCCCGGCAGGTGCAAAAAAAAGCCGAGCCATCGGTTGGCCTGCTCAATATTGGGGAGGAGCCCGGAAAAGGAAACGAGCAGGTCAAGGAGGCGCACGAGCGGCTTCGGCAGGCGGATGACATCCACTTCAAGGGCAACGTGGAGGGCAACGATCTGCTCTTCTACGCCTCCGATATCATTATCTGCGATGGATTCGTCGGCAACGTGCTCCTGAAGTTTGGGGAAAGCATGACGACGGTGCTCACGGAGATGACCGAGCAGGAAATGGAGCGGCAGGGCCTCTCGTCTGCCGACCGGTCGACCGTCCGAGGGGTGCTGGGCGAGGTCCGAAAAGGCTTTGATGCTGAGACGCGAGGCGGGGTGCCTCTCCTTGGCGTTGACGGCAACGTTCTCGTGGGCCACGGCCGCTCGGGTCCCAGCGCCATCAAGCAGATGATCCACTCTGCGGCCGACCTTGCCTCCGAGAATGTCGTGGAGGCCATCGAGGATACGTTTCAGCCCGAGGCGGCATAATCGCGCTGCCTGTTTCGCTCATCCCCCACCCGCACGCCCATGTCCACGTCGTCCCGCCGCGCCGCCATCACTGCCGTTGGGCACTACCTTCCCGAGGAACGGCTCACCAATAGCGATCTGGAAGAACTAGTCGACACGAATGACGAGTGGATCCGCACCCGAACCGGCATTCGGGAACGACGCATTCTGGGGGACGACAGCAAGGCCACGGCGTTCATGGCCACGGAGGCTGCGCAAGAGGCCCTCGACAAGCGCGGCCTCGCCCCGGACGAGGTCGACACGATCGTGGTGGCCACGGTGACCCCCGATATGCTGTTTCCCGCCACGGCCTGTCTCGTGCAGGACAACCTGGGAGCGGACAATGCCTGGGGCTTCGACCTCTCGGCCGCCTGCAGCGGCTTTCTCTACGCACTGACCACCGGGGCCCAGTTCATTGAAAGTGGGCAGTCGGAGACCGTGCTCGTCATCGGGGCCGACAAGATGAGCTCCATCGTCGACTATACCGACCGGACCACGTGCATCCTGTTTGGCGACGGGGCCGGGGCCGTTGTGCTGGAGGCCGATGACGAGGCCGGGCTTGTAGACGCGGTGCACCACACGGATGGCGAGCATCGCGATCTGCTTTGCATGCGCGGCGGCGGCAGCCTCAATCCGCCCACCCACAAAACGGTGGACGCGGGCATGCACTTTTTGAATCAGGAGGGCCGACAGGTCTTCAAGTTTGCCGTGACGCGCATGGCCGACGTCTGTGTGGAAGTGATGGAGCGCAATGGACTTGCCCCCGAAGATGTGCAGTACTTGGTTCCCCACCAGGCCAACGAGCGCATCATCAATGCCACGGCGAAGCGGATGGGCCTCGACGAGGAAAAGGTGATGACCAACATCGACCGGTACGGCAACACCACCGCCGCCACGATTCCCCTCTGCCTCTACGACTGGGAGCACGAACTGGAGGCCGGGGACGGTCTGATTCTCACGGCCTTCGGCGGCGGCTTCACCTGGGGGGCCAGCTACCTCACCTGGGCGTACGACGAACCGTAACGACCGGAGAGTTGTCTGCGCCGTCGTGCGGGGCGGCGGACGCAGGCCTTCATTTGTACACCGATACGTTGAATTCAACCGCACCGACAATGGCGACCGCGTTTCTCTTTCCCGGACAAGGCTCGCAGTCCGTGGGCATGGGCCACGAGCTGTACGAGCAGTCCCCAGAAGCACGAGCGCGCTTCGAGGCCGCCGATGCCCTTCTGGGGGACGTGGATTTGCTTGGGCTCATGTTTGGTCATGCCGATGGGGTGGCGGATCTGGAGGAGGCGCTGAAGCAGACGGAGGTCACACAGCCGGCCCTTTACACGCACAGTCTGGCGGCGATGGCCGTGCTGGAGGTGCGTGGCCTGCGGCCCGACATGGCCGCCGGGCACAGCCTGGGGGAGTACAGCGCGCTGGCCGCTGCCGGGGCGCTCTCCTTTGAGGACGGTCTCCGCGTGGTGCGACGCCGCGGCGAGCTGATGGCCGAAGCGGGCACCCGGCGCCCCGGGGCAATGGCGGCGGTGATGGGCGCCGACGACAAGGATGTTGAGGCGGCCTGCAAGTCGGCCACGGAAGCGGGGGAGGGCGTAGTACAACCTGCAAACTACAACGCGCCCGGTCAGGTCGTCGTCTCTGGCGATCCGGACGCGGTTGAGCGGGCCACGGCCCGCGTGTCGGGACGTGCAATTCCCCTCCCGGTCAGCGGGGCGTTTCACTCCCCGCTTATGGAGTACGCCCGTGAGGGGCTTGCCGAGGTGCTGGAGAAGGTCGACCTCCAGCCGCCCGAGTGCCCGGTCTACCTCAACGTGACGGGCGAGCCGACGAGAGACCCGGACGAAATCCGGCAGCGACTGATTGAGCAACTGCTGTCGCCGGTCCGCTGGGCCCAGTCGCTCCGGCGCATGGCGGCCGATGGGGCAACCCGGTTCGTAGAGGTGGGGGCGGGCGACGTGCTGCGCGGCCTGGTGCGCCGCACGCTCGACGACGTGGAGACCGCCGGGGCCGGACGCCCGGACGAGATCGATGCTTTGGGGGATGCCGCCGGGGCGTAGAGCGCTGCGGTGTCTGGAACGTGCACGGAGGGGGAGGAGTCCCACCTGTCCCCTCCTGCTTCTCTTTCGTTGCGCCGCCTCTCGCCATGTCCGGCTCGTCTCGGCAGTTCCCGCGCCTCTGGTTTCGCTTGTTGACGTGGGGGCTGGCCATGGGGGTGGGCCTGGGAGCCGCGGGGTGCGGAGGGCAAGGCGCCTTCACGCTTGACGAAGGTGCTCTAGCTCAACGGTATCTCCCCCCGACGCGGTCGGTTGATCATTCCCCCGACTCGCTCCGGGACTTGACCGTAACGACGGAGGAGGACAGCACCATCTCCTTCGAGATGAAAAACGACTACGCGTCGCTCTGGCAAAAGTGGTCCGCCAGCTACCAGAACCTGGGGTCGGGCCGGAGCCGGCGGAGCCGGTCGTACGCTACGCTGTGGAGCAAGGAGCTCTCGCTGGCTTCCCTACAGCCCGAGATGGGCATCCAGGGGCTGAGTCCAGACCGGGCCCACGATCTCCTCGACCAGCGACACGAGGAGTACCGCAAGTCAATTCAGATTGACGTGTTCTGGTTCGAAGCGGAGGGCTCTTCCACCCTTGCCGGGCCGGGTGCCCGGGTGTTTCTCCAGGTGGGAGACGAAGAGTATCGGCCCCGCGAGGAGGACTACGGGCCCCTCCGCGAGGCATTCTTGGAAGACGCCAGCACGGGGCTGTACCGCCGAAACACGTTCCTCTTCCCACGGGTCGTGGACGAGCAAGACATTTTGGATGGGGCCACGCAGCTAACCCTTCTCGTGCGCCACACCGGGCGCAGCGAGCGGTTCCGCTTCCGATGGACGTGGGACGCATCACAGGCGGCCGTGCGGGGGGGCGGAATGGGGCCGGCTGGAGCCCTTGTGGCGGACGGTTCGTGAGAGGGATGCGAAGATGTAGCCTGGCACACGATCCCCCTTGCCTTTGGAAAGGGGATTCTCAATCTTCGGAGACACAGCATCCCCCTGCGTCTACAGCTCCCAATCCACGGTCTCCGATCTATGCACGTCGACCTGAGTGAGAAAACAGCCCTCGTTACCGGTGGTACGCGTGGCATCGGCCGCGCCATCGTAACGGCCCTGGCGGCGGCCGGGGCCCGTGTCGCCTTCACCTACCGCTCCTCCGCCGACGCCGCCAACGCCCTCGTCGACGAATTGCAGGCACAGGAGGCCGAGGCCCTGGCGCTCCAGGGCGACGTCGCGTCGTTCGAGACGGCACAGGACCACGTCGATGCCGTGCTCGACCGGTGGGACACGCTCGATGTGCTGGTCAACAACGCCGGCATCACGCGTGACGGGTTGATGCTCCGCCTCACCGAGGAGGACTGGGACGACGTGATCGATACCAACCTCAAAGGCGTCTTCAACTACGCGAAGGCCGCCTACCGGCCCATGATGGGCCAGCGGAGCGGCGCCATCGTCAACATCTCGTCCGTCGTCGGGACGTCGGGGAATCCCGGGCAGACCAACTATGCCGCCTCAAAGGCCGGCATCGTCGGTTTCTCGAAAAGCCTGGCCAAGGAGCTGGGCAGTCGCAACGTACGGGTCAATGTGGTGGCCCCCGGGTACGTACAGACCGACATGACCGACGAGCTGAGCGACGACGCGCGGGAGGGCATTCTGGACTCCGTTCCGCTCAATCGACTGGCTGAGACGGACGATGTGGCGCAGGCGGTGCTGTACCTGGCCTCGCCCGCCGCCGCGTACGTCACCGGGCACGTTCTTCACGTGGACGGCGGCCTCGCAATGTAGGTCGGCAAAATGGACCGCCGGCGCAGAAGCGCCCCCACGCTCAGCCGGCGCAGGAGGATCGTTCTTGTCCCCACTCCGTAGCAGATTTCTCCAGCACAGCTCAGTACATCGCGGCCGGTTGCGCCGCCGCAGACGCGGGGACGATTCGCGCCTCTGCCGTTGCACGTTGCACTCGAATTCTAGATGTCTGGCACATGGCTTCCGACGTTTCGCAGAGCCCCTACACAAACGTCATCGACCTCACCTCGAAGGCGCAGAAAGAACGCCGCCGCGACGAGATTGACAGTGGCTTCCGCGAACCTGACCCTCCCCTCGACGAGGTGACAATCGATGACCTTTCGGGCCGCGTGGAGCAGGCGGTACGCGCTGCGGGCTGGACCGAACTGATGCCCGTGCAGCAGAAGTCCATTCCCTACACGCTTGAGGAGCGCGACCTCATCGTGCAGTCGCAGACCGGCTCGGGCAAGACCGGGGCCTTTCTGCTTCCGCTCTTTGACCTGATGAACCCGGACAAGAAGGAGCAGCAGGTCCTCGTTCTCACGCCCACCCGCGAGCTGGCGCGCCAGATCCACGAGGAGTTCGAGCAAATGAAAATTGCCACGCCGCACACCAACCGCCTGGAAGCGGCCCTGGTGTACGGCGGTGTGAGCTACAACCCGCAGATTGAGGCTCTCGAGAACGGGGCGCAGATGGTAATCGGCACGCCCGGCCGCATTCTCGACCATCTCAAGAAAGGAAACTTCGACGGCAGCACCATTCGGATGCTCATCCTGGACGAGGCCGACGAGATGCTGTCGATGGGCTTCTATCCGGACATGAAGGAGATTGTCAGCTACCTTCCGGAGGAGCGCACCTCCTACATGTACAGCGCAACCATGCCGCCGAAGGTGCGAAATGCGGCCCGCGAGTTTTTGCGTGATCCCGGCTTCCTATCGCTCAGTAGCGACAAGGTGAGCGTCGACGAGATTACGTACCGATACTACCTGGTGAAGCCGATGGACAAGGATCGGGTGCTGGAAAAGCTCCTGGAGCTGGAGGAGCCGGAGTCGGCCCTCATCTTCGCCAACACGAAGAAGGAGGTGAGCTACCTCAGCGAGTTCCTTTCCAATGCCGGCTACGATGTAGACGAGATGTCCGGCGACCTCTCGCAGCGCAAGCGGGAGGAGGCCCTCGACCGCCTCCGAGAAGGCAAGCTGCGCCTCCTGGTGGCCACCGACGTGGCAGCCCGCGGCATCGACGTATCCGACCTCAGCCACGTCTTTATTTACGATGTCCCGCAGGACCACGAATACATCATCCACCGCTCCGGTCGCACGGCCCGTGCCGGAAAGACGGGCACGACCATTGTCCTGGCCACCCACGAGGACGAGTACGAGCTGAAGCGGATGGCCAACACCTACGACATCGACATCGAGCGGGCCGAGCTTCCGGAAGACCCGCACCGCACGGCCCGCGACCTGCTGAGGCAGCGCTACGACGAGGAGCAGCCCGACCCCGACGATGTCGAGCAGTTCGTGCCCCTGGTTCGTGAGTTGGCGGACGACCAGCCCGAACTTTTGGCCTCCCTCATCTCGGAGCTGTATGAGCAGGAGCAACAGAACGGCGAGGCGAAGTAGCCGTCCGCTTTGATGCGTTCTGCTGGAGGCCTCCGCGCCTACGTCCCATCTACCACGCGGGCTGAGAGCTGATACGCAATCCACCCGCCCGCAGCGAAGACGATGCCGTAGAGCACTACGGGGTTCTCGGCCGCGGAGACGGACTCGTACAGGAGCGCAGACACGCCGGCGGCGGCACCCCCCGCCACGACGAAGACAACGACGTAGAGGAGCCAGCGGGCGATTGCCTGGCCGGCAGAGAGAGGGGAATCGGGCATGGGGCAGGAAAAGGGTGATGGGACGAGGCCACACTCCAATCTACCGGTCATGAGGCGGAACCAACAACGGTTCGTGGATCCCAGGAGGATGCTGTCGGGTTTATCGGTCGCTCCTCTCTTTTCGTCACATGTCTTCTGCCAATGACCGATGCGCTGCAGGGCCTCCACCACGTCTCCGCCGTCACCGGACGGGCGGCGTACAATGTCCGGTTCTACACGCAGGTGCTCGGCCTGCGGCTGGTAACCAAAACCGTCAACCAGGACGACCCGTCGTCCTACCACCTGTTTTACGGTGACGAGAGCGGGACCCCGGGCACCGACCTCACCTTTTTCGACATTCCGAGTGCCCGCGATCAGCGGTCCGGGACCGGCCTCATTACCGGCACGTCTCTCCGCGTGCGGGGTGAGGAGGCGCTTGCGTGGTGGGCCGACCGCCTCGACGCCCACGACGTGCGCCGCACCCCCATTCACGAGCGGGCCGGACGCCAAGCCCTCACGCTGTTCGACGACGAGGGGCAAGTCGTTCACCTTGTGGACGACAGCGCGGATGAGGATCGCGTTCCCGACACGACGCCGTGGGCGGACGGTCCGGTGCCTCCCGAGTACGCGATTCGCGGCCTCGGGCCCGTCGAGATCACCATCGCCGACATGGAGGACACTCGCACAGCCCTCGTCGAGGCCTTCCGGCTCCGGGACCGGCGGCCGTATACGGTGTCGGGCGCGACGGCGAAGCAGGAAGGGGCTGCTACTCCGGTGTCATCGGTGCCTGAATCGGCCCGGGTCTTTGAGACCGAGCCGGGCGGCGTTGCCGCTGAGCTCCACGTGGTGCCGCGCCCAGAGGCCGAGCGGGGCTGGCTGGGCAGAGGGGGCGTCCATCACCTGGCCCTCCGCACGCCCAACGGCGACACCATCCGCCGCTGGCGTGAGCATCTTGCCGACACCGGCTTGCAGCCCTCCCCCGTCATCGACCGCCACTACTTCGAGTCGGTCTATACCCGCGAGCCGGGCGGCATTCTGATCGAGATCGCGACGGACACGGGCACGCCCTTTCCGGTGGAGGAGGCCGCCGCGGGAAAACTCACGCTCCCCCCGGCGCTGGAGCCACGACGCGACGAGATCGAAGCCCGACTGACCCCAATCGAGGATTGATCCTCCGGAGTCCCTCTCGGAACGGGCGGGACGGGCTCGAACTGTTCCTTCTGTTCCCCACAGCGCTCGGGAACAGACGTCGGGAAAAGAAGAGAGAACCCGGGATCCTGAACACGTTACAATTACGTTGCTCTAAGTTTAACCATGCCCCGGGGTGTCTTTTATTATTGTGACAGTAGTAGTGGTAACAAAAAAATACGCTGCCTGGCTTCCGGGCGGCGTTTTCTATGTCTGGGCTGTGTCGCACGGGCGTCCGTTTGGCGGGGGCATCACGAGCTTGTTGCGCCGCTCGTGAAACGTTTGGCGGATGGGAAGTACATATGAGGCTGCATAACCTCATGAACAATGTTTGCTCGCCCCGATGGACCGCGCCTCGTTTCTGAAGTCGCTGGCTTGCGTTGCCGCCTCCCCGATGGTCCTCACGGCGTGCGGCCGCAGCCAGTCGCATCCCGCTCCGTCCGAAGGGGTCGCCGACACGCTTGACGTGCATCCGCGCCTGTCGGAGGTGCCGCCAATCGACAAGTCCCCGGAGGAATGGCGATCGATCGTCACGGAAGAGGAGTACCACATCCTGTTCGAGGAGGGAACGGAGCCGCGCCATTCCAGCCCCCTCCTGGACGAAGCGCGCGCCGGAACGTACATCTGCGCGGCGTGCCGACTGCCGCTCTTTTCCTCGAAGACGAAGTACGAAAGCGGGACGGGCTGGCCCAGCTTCTGGGCGCCGCTGGAGGGACGGGTCGACACGAAGAAAGACATGAAGCTTGGCTATCAACGCACCGAGTACCACTGTGCCCGCTGCGGTGGCCACCAGGGCCACGTGTTCGACGACGGTCCCGACCCAACCGGCCTGCGCTACTGCAACAACGGCCTAGCCCTGAGCTTCGTCCCGGCCGACGACGACCTGCCGCCCCTGCGGACGTAACCGAAGGAGGCGGGCGGCGTCACGCTGCGTGCGGCTTGGGCGACTCCGGCGCGGCGGTCGTGCGACCGCGCCAGCGGGCATCCAGCGACCATCGCCCACCCCCGAACAGGCACACCAGGATTAGCAGGAACAGCACCAGTGCCGAGAACTCCAGCGACTGGTTGGCGGACAGGAGGCCGTCTTGCCAATGCACGAGCGTGACGGCGCCGAGAAGGATGGGAAGCTGGGCGAGGGCGGCCCAGCGGGTGAAGAGGCCCACGGCCAAGAGGGCACCGCCGATAAGGTGAGCTCCAATCACGTAGACGGACACGCCGGTGAGGCCCACCTGGGCCCCGCCCGCCAGCTGTTGCAGTCCGGTATCGGTAACAAGCAGGGCCAGTCCCCGAAAGAAGAGACCGGCGCCCAGGTATACCCGAAGCACGTCCAACACAAGGTCCCGACGGGCCTCCAGGCGATGCAGGAACGAAGAGAAAGACGACATGGCAGCCGGCGGAGTCTCCGAACAAAATGTGCATTCGCCACAAACCGGCCGCGCCGTCCGACGATCCAGCAGACGGGCGATCGGTCGAACGCCGGGCGGCCTCGGGAACAGTGATCGGCGTGATGGTCCCCGTCTTCTGGCGGCAATGGGTTGTGAGTGTCGTTAGGGACAACTGTCTCACGGGCCGTCGCAGATTGCCTCTACGCCCATCCTGCGTGTAACATGTCCGCCCGTAGCGCATCTTCAGGATGCGAACCGACGTTCGGATTCGGACGTACGAATGGCAACCTTTTTCGGGGGGTTCCCGTGCATACGACGACGTGCCGACTTCGGCCCACATCTGCAGTCCGCCTCATGATCCGATTTGCTGTTCTAAAGACTGTTCTTACCGCTGTCCTGGGATTTCTCCTTCTCGGGGGAGGCCAAGCGGTCGCCCAGTCGTCGGACGACCCGAGCCCGCACAGCGAGGGGGCGCTTGAGGTGGGCGTATCATCCGTGGCGCCCGGAGAGCCCTTTCCCGTGGCGCTCCGCATCGACATGGAGGAGGGGTGGCACAGCTACTGGAAGAATCCGGGCGATGCCGGCAAGCCCACCACCATTGACTGGGACCTCCCGGAGGGGTGGACGGCAGACAGCCTCCAGTGGCCTTATCCGCACCGGATCCAGGCCGCTGGCGTGTCCAGCTACGGCTACTCGGATGTCGTCCGTCATCCGGTCCGCATCACTCCGCCGGATACCCTCACGCCCGGCACTACGGTCACCCTGAAGGGCGAGGCCAAGTGGCTTATCTGTGAGGAGGTATGCCTGCCGGCCCGTGAAGACCTTGAACGGAGCCTGACGGTCGACGATGACGCTCCTTCGTCCAGCGAGGAAGCCGAGGACATCCGCGCTGCGCAAGACAGGATTCCCGGTCCGGTCGACGACTGGACGGCCCAGGCGGCCCAGAGCAGCGGCAGCTATACCCTCGCCCTCACCTCGGAGACGGATCGCCGCCCCGACCTGTCGGACGCGTACTTCTACCCGGCGGAAAAAGGGACTCTCGACCACGCGGCGCCCCAGCCGGTCACCCGGCAGGGCGATACCTATCTGATCTCCCTTCAGGCGTCCGACTACGCGCAGGGGCCCGCCGAGCGCCTGCAGGGTGTGGTTGTGGCGCCCGAGGGCACGACCTGGGACGCCGAGGGCGAGGAGCGGGCCATGACCGTCGACGTTCCCGTGGACTCGTCCCTTCAGGACGTGGACATGGCCGCTCTGTCGGCGCAATCGTCGGGGGCCGGCGGGGGCGGACTCTCCCTGTCCTGGGCCCTCGCATTTGCCTTTGCCGGGGGGTTGTTGCTGAACCTGATGCCGTGCGTCTTTCCGGTCCTGTCGGTGAAGATCCTCGGGTTTGCCGAAGGGGCGGGGGAGAACGACGGGGCAATTCGTCGGCACGGGCTCCTCTTCGGCGCCGGCGTGCTTGTGTCGATGTGGGTCCTGGCCGGCCTTTTGCTCGCGCTGCGGGCCGCGGGGGGACAGATCGGATGGGGATTCCAGCTGCAATCCCCGACGTTCGTGGCCCTGATGACGCTGTTGTTCTTCGGAATTGGCCTGAACTTGCTTGGCGTCGTTGAGGTCGGGAACCGGCTGATGAACTGGGGCGGGCGCCTGCAAAGCGAAACCCCGAACAGCGGGAACACCGGGGCCTTCTTGACCGGGGTGCTCGCCACGATTGTGGCAACGCCCTGCACCGCCCCGTTCATGGGAGCAGCCCTCGGCGTGGCGCTGACCCTGTCTCCCACGGGGGCACTCCTCATCTTTACCGTCCTAGGCCTCGGCATGGCCACGCCGTACGTGGGATTGTCCATGTCTCCGCGCCTGCTGGATGCGCTGCCCGAACCGGGAACGTGGATGGAGACCCTGAAGCAATTTTTTGCCTTTCCCATGTTTGCCACGGCCGTCTGGCTCGTGTGGGTCTTTGGCCAGCAGACCAGCAACAGCGGCGTGGCGCTACTGCTGGGCGCCCTCCTGCTGATGGGCATGGCCGCCTGGGTCGTACATCGCTGGACGGCCCCTCGTTTGTCCCGGTCCCTCCAGCTCCTCGCCCGCGGAATGGCGACGCTAATGCTGGTGGGGGCCGTGGTTGCGGCCGTCGTCGGAGCCGGGTACAGCCGTCCGGCTCCGGCCGCATCCGACTCCGCCAACCCGTCGACCTCCTCCGAGGCCGACTGGCAGTCCTATTCCCCCGAGGCGGTCGACTCCCTCCGCGCGGAGGGCCGGCCCGTCTTTGTCGACTTTACGGCGGCCTGGTGCCTCACCTGCCAGGTCAACAAACGCACCGTGCTCAGCGAGAAGACGGTCACCGACGCGTTCGCCGAGCACAACGTCGCCCTCATCCGCGCCGACTGGACGAACCGCGACTCCACGATCACGAACGCCCTCGAATCACACGGCCGGAGCGGCGTGCCCGTCTACGTCCTTTATCCGGGCGACGGCTCGGAGCCGGACCTTCTTCCCGAGGTGCTCACCGAAGACATCGTTCTCGACGCGCTCGACGCGCTGCCCGAGTCTACTTCCTCGTAGCACACACCACTCCCACTGACCGCCGTTCATAACCGCCCGTTCAGTGCCATGCGTTTCACAACTCGCAGCATCTGCACCGCGGCGTTCGCCCTTCTGTTTGTCTTCACGGCTCCCCGTGCGGCCGCTCAGTCGGAGGCCACCATCGGCGAGGCCGCTCCCGGCTTTACCCTGACCGCTGCCGACGGGGAGACGCACAGCCTCTCCGACTTTGAAGGCCAGTACGTTGTATTGGAGTGGTTAAACTTCGGCTGTCCGTACGTGGCCCAGCACTACGGCAGTGGCCACATGCAGGAGCTCCAGAAGACGTACGCCGAGCAAGATGTCGTGTGGCTTTCCATCGTCTCCTCGGCGGAAGGGAAGCAGGGCTACTACCCGCCGGAAGAAATGGTGGAGCAGAAAAACGAGCACGACGGCCAGATGACGGCCATCCTCATGGACACGTCCGGGGAGGTGGGGAAGACCTACGGCGCACGCACCACCCCGCACATGTACGTCGTGAATCCGGACGGCGAGCTTATCTACAAGGGGGGCATCGACGACTGGGCCACGGCCGACACCGACGATCCGGTTCCCTCCGAAGAATACATCACCGAGACGGCCACGAACTACGTGGAGACGTCCCTCGGCCAGGCCATGAACGGGGAGGAGGTCGACCCGACGACGGCCCAGCCCTACGGCTGCTCCGTGAAGTACGCCGAGTGACGACCTCCCGTCCTTTTGACGGAAACGCCCCGGCCCATCGGCCTCATCGTCCGACGGGCCGGTTCTTTCTTTGGGACTGGGCTACTGGCTTGCGTCGCTGTCCCGATCCAGGTCCACAAAGTCGGGTGTTTCCTCCGGAATGGTCCAGAGGAAAAGCCGGTTGCCGTCCACCTCGATTGTGGTATCGGGCTTCCACTCCTCCATGTCGAAGTCATGCGATACGATGCGCGTCCCCGGCTCCAACTCGCGGAAGAGCTTGGACCGCAGCTTCAGGTTCACGTCTGGCAGCAGGTAGAGCGTAACGACCGTGGCGTCGCTGATGTCGGCCTCAAAGAGGTCGCCTTCCCGAAACTCCACGCGATCGGCCACCCCTGCGTCTTCGGCGTTGGCCCGGGCTTTCTCGACGAGGTCGGACTGAATCTCAATGCCCACGC